>JBOHBD010000351.1:0-6069 GCA_050698195.1 Gaiellaceae bacterium | reverse complement strand
CGATCTAGATCGCCCTCGGCACCTCGCATGGCGAGGCCCTGGCTCTCCATGGCGAGCACGGCCGATACCGCCGTCTCATCACCAAGCTCGTTCGCAAGCCGAGTCGCCTGCTCCACCAGTGCGAGCGTCTCGGCATCGCGCTCCGTCCACAAGGTCGCATGCCCAAGCGCGATCAGCGCGTCGAGCCTTTCCCGCCCGTGCAACTCGGGAACGAGCTCACTCAGCTCCTCGGCGGCACGCGGGTAATCCGCGAGCTCCACCAGGGCAACGCCCCGTTGCAGACGGATCTGGCGCCGCAGGTCGTCGTCGGCGGCGAGCTCCAGCGCCTTGGAGTACAGGTCGACGACGGCGTCCTTGGCCCAGCTTCGACGCGCCGCGTCGGCCGCGGCGAGGAGATACGGAATCGCACGCGCAGGCTCGCCTGCCTCGCGCCAGTGATACGCGAGGATCGGGGACAAGGTCTCCGTCGCACCTGCCATCGTCTCCTCGATGTGACGCGCGACGGCGGCGTGTCGCTCGCGCCGCGCCGCCCGCGGCACGGTTGCATAGGCGACCTCGCGAATGAGCATGTGCTTGAACGTGAACTGAATGTCGCCGGAAAGCTGACTCGACGGATCGCGCCGCACGAGATCGCGCGCTTCGAGCAGACCGAGCGCATCGTCCACGTCGGCGTCGACTCCTCCGAGCGCCTGCAAGACGCCGCGCCAGAACGTCTTTCCAACGACGGCCGCGGAGAGGAGAGCGCTGCGTGCATCCGAGGGCATGGCGTCGATGCGCGCGGCAATCGCCTCCCGGACCGTTACCGGCAGCTGGTCGCTTTCTCCGAGCTCGACCACCGAGGCCGCAAGCTCCTCGAGGAAGAGTGGATTTCCGCCGGCGACCTCGACGAGCCGCGCGAGATCGAAACCGGGCTCCTCCCCCGAGTGGACGATCTGCCCCACGAGTGCCCCAGCTTCCTCCGGCGGCAAAGGGTCGAGCGGGATCGTGGTCTGCGCGACGAAGCCGCTCCCCCACGTCGGCTGCGCATCGAGCAGGTCAGGACGTGTGGCGGCAACAAGCATTACGGGTGAGTCGCGGAGGTGCTGTGCCAGGTACTCGAGCAGCGCGATCTCGCTGCTCTGTGCCCAGTGGACGTCCTCGAGGACGAAGACGGTTGGTTGGGCGAGACCGGCGCATTCGATGAAACGTCGCGCGGCGAAGAACAGCAGCAGCACCTGTGGCACCCCGTCATCGGGAGCCAGGCTCAGGAGGAGCGCGAGATAGCGGACCGTGTCGGGGACCTCGGCCTCGGGCATGAGCTGCTCGACCGCGAGCTGGAGCTTTTCGCGAGCAACTGCCTGTGGGTCCGACTCCAGGATGCCGCTCGCCTCGTGAACGATGCGCGAGAACGCCTGGTACCCCGCTTGCTCCTCGTACGGTAGGCAGCGTCCGCGCAGGACTCGCCCGCCCGTGGTCGTCACGAGCGCGGAGAGCTCCTGGCAGAGCCGAGACTTCCCGATGCCGGGCGGACCCATGATGGTGACGAGGTGAGGTCGGCGTTCCGACACGCAGCGCGTCCAGAGCGACTGCATCAGTTCGAGCTCGCGTGCGCGGCCGACGAGGGTGTTTGCTGCGGGCGGCCGTTCTGCCGGCGCAAGTGACGGCTCGATCGCCAGCCACGTCCTCACGGCCTCCGCCTTCCCTTTGGCGTCGACCGGCTCGGACTCTTGATAGCGAATCGCGTGCCGCGTCGCCCGATACGTCTCGGCCCCCACGAGCAGGCGGCCGGTCGGTGCAGCCGATTGAAGCCGCGAGGCGGTGTTGACGACGTCGCCCATGGCCAAGGCGTCGCCACCTCGCGCGATGTCGAGGGCGACGATGGCCTCGCCGGTGTTCACAGCGGCGCGCGCGGCCAGGTCGAGCGCATGCTCTCGGTTCACCTCGTCGATCCCCTCGAGGACGCGCAGGCCCGCCCGCACTGCACGCTCGGCGTCGTCGCCGTGCGCGACGGGTGCGCCGAAGACGGCCATTACCGCGTCGCCGATGAACTTCTCGAGCACTCCGCCGTACGCTTCGATTCGCCGTTTCGCCTCCGCGTGGTACAGCCCCAGCGCCTCCCGCACGTCTTCCGGATCGGCCCGATCCGAGCGCGCTGTGAAACCAACGAGATCCACGAATAGGACGGAGACGAGCTTGCGCTCCTCACGTGCCGAGCCCGAGTCCAGCCGAGCGCCGCAACTGCTACAGAAGCGGGACTGCGCCGGGTTCTCTTCCCCGCAGCTCGGGCACTGACGCGAGGCCTGGTCGACGGATCCCTCAACGCCAGACATCGCGTGACAAGTCTCCCGCTTCGCTCGGGTCGTGCCAAGGTCCGTTGGCGGACCAGGGGGAGGTCAATGGCGGACCAGTCGCGGGACGATCAGGGACAACCTCTCGACGGTGACCAGCAAGGAGGTCACGGACTGGCCAGCCGCCCATCCGCGCCGGCGCGTCGTCCTCACCTCTCGCGCACGCAAGCTGTGCCGGGTGGCGACACCCAGCGGGGGTTGGGCGGGGCGCGTCAGCGCCCTAGTGCAAGCCCGTTTCCCGGGGCTGGAACGACATCGACGACGAAGGGCCCTTGCAGCTGGCAGTTGGGGTGGCTCGGGTTCTTCTCGCAGGGGGGGCCGCCGCCGTTGCCGCCCCCGCCACCGCCGCCTGACTCGTCGAGGTGGTTGTAGATGTCGTTGAGCTGGTTGACGTCGTGCCCGCTCGGCTCCGGGTAGGCGGTCGTGAAGAGGTCGTTCTCATCGTTCATGCACGAGTCTGCGACGTCTTGGTGGTCGAGGCCGAGGACGTGTCCGAGTTCCTGGCAGTAGACCTGCTGGCGTACCTCGGGCCGGTCGAGGTCGGGATAGAACGGGTAGTAGAACTCGTTCAGCTTCACCTGGCCCTTGACGATGTGACCGCCTTGGATCCAGATCTGGGCGAGGCCGATCCAGCCGCTGTTGCCGAAGCTCTTGCTTTCGGCCTTGATCTCCCCTTTCGAGGCGAGGGAGAAGGCGATGGCGCCGACTGGATCGTCCCAGTTGTCCCTGACGGCCTGCGGGCTGTAGCTCGAGGTGACGGACTCAGCGATCGTGAGCGTTCGCTCCGCCGAGGTGCGCTCCCAGTGGTGGCCGTTCCAGGAGTGACTGGCTCCGGCAAGCGAAGGAAAGACGAGCGCAAAGAGTGCGGCGACAAGGATGCGAGCGCGCCTCAGCTGATGCCCCACGGGCATACACTAGGACGCGCTGTCGGAGAATGGAAGGGCGCTAACAGACTCCTTGTACGTTCGGCTGCCCCGGGGAGCGCCCAGAACACGACATCTGACGTCCACGGTGATCACGTTCGCGAGGCGTTGTCCCGGCCGGACTCGCTCACGCCTCGAGAGTGCCGACGGCACCTGGTTCATCCTCACGACGAGCGCCTACGCGGGGAGGGCTCAGAACACGGCCGCCGGATTCACGGTCAAGGGAATCGAGTCGGTTCTGGGCGACCCGCGCTCCCGGGGCGTCGAGCTCCTCGAGTACGACTTCGGCGAGATGGGGAAGACGCAGGCCGGCTGATGGTCATGGGCGAGTACAAGGTCGCCTGGTTCAAGGACAGCGAGGGGAACATCTTCGAGCTCAGCCAAGTGCCCGAGAGCTCTGGGGCGTAGCCGCGTCAGGCCCGGCCTCGGGGGGCGGTGAGGCGTTCGTGAGCGCCGCGGCTGCCAGGAGGACGCCGATCGCGACCACCGCCTCCCCGACGAGGCTCGGCCGGACGCGAGGCTCGCCGCCTGCCTCGAGCCTGGGCCGGACGACGCTGTGGTGGAACCCTCCCCAGGCGAGCGCCAGCCCCACGACCGCGATCTTCACGAGGAGGACGTGCCCGTAGCTCGTCTCCCAGAGATCCGAGACCGTGGGAAGGCGGGCGAGCGCGAGATAGGCGCCGGCGAGCACCATCGCGGCGACGAGGACGACGGCGATCTGAGAGAACCCCAGGAACGCACGCGCCCGCAACGCGGGCGCGGACGGCCAGACGAGGAACGCCAGCGACGCCACACCTCCCACCCAGACGCAGGCGGCGACGAGGTGGAGCCAGTCGGCGAGCTCCGAGATCCAGGTCGAGTTGGGCTCCGTCGCCTGGTGGCCCGAGAGGGAGAGGCCGGCGACGAGCGCCAGCGAGAGGCCGAGCGCCCACCACCTGGGTTCGTCGCGGTCGAAGACCCAGGCCACGGTCAGCAGGGCCGCGACGACGCCGAAGCCGAGGGTCATGACGAGGAACGCGACGCCGAAGCGCGTCTTCTCGGCGAACGGCTGGAGGTCGCCGTAGAGAAAGTCCCCGAACGGGAGCTGGAGCGCGTTCGACGCGCGGATGACGAACGCGGCGATACCGACGTTGACGGCGGAGAACGCCGCGACGGTCGTCACGAGGTGGAAACGGCGCTCGAGCGGTCCGGGCACCGTCCCCGCCAACACCACGAGCCGGACGACGAGCGGGCCGATCAGAAGGGCGAGTGCCGCGAACAGGAGCCACCGGGCCAGGTCGTCCTTCCAGGTCGTGGCGCCCGCCCCGACCGCTTCCGTCGGCGGCGGCGGCTCGACTCCGACGCCGAAGGTGAAGACGCCCGCCGGGGTGTGACCGTCGCTGCCGAAGACCCTCCAGCGCACGGTGTACGCCGAACCACGTTGGAGCCCCGACACGGGGGCGACGACGAGGCGGCCTCCCTCGCGAACCTCCGTCGTGCCCGAGAGCAGCGTGCCGTTCGGATCGAGAACGTCGATCGCGCCGGGCGCGGCGCTGACGGGCTGGTTGAAACGAAGCTGGATCTCCGTCGGTGCCGTCTCGACCGTGGACTGCGTCCCGGGCGACGCGCCCAGGAGAAACGCGTGACCGAACGCGTTCGCCGGGAACGCCAGCACGGCGACGAGACCCGCGCAGAGCGTCAGGCGGCGACTCATCTCCCGCCGATCTCCCCGTAGTGGCCGAAGATCGGGGCGGCGTCGCGGTCGGAGTAGAGCAGCACCGCGAAGACGACGAACGTGAGCGCGAAGCCCGTCCTCCAGGCGAGCCGTCCGGGCCGGAGCGCATTGCCGAGCGGGAAGAGCGCGGCAACCAGGCAGGTCCAGCCAAGGGCGTAGTGGAGGAACGCCGAGCGCGAGTAGAGCCACGGGTTCGCCTCGTGCACGAGGAATGCCGCCCCCGAGACGAGGAGCGCCCCGGCGGTGACGAGTGACCAGCGCGGGCTGGACAGCTTTCCGCGGACGACCGCCAGCTGCACGCCTCCGGCGACCATCGCGGCCTCCGCCCAGATCGCGTGCGCGACGAGGTGCATCGTCGAGAACGTCGAGAAGATCGCGATGACCCAGAGCAGCACGCCGCCGCCGAGCGCGAGCGCCGGCCAGAGGTAGGCACGCCAGGCGCGCCGCCGGAAGACCGAGGTTCCGACGATCACCTCGGAAATGAGGACGAGTCCCAGGAGGAGCGCGAACGACGCCGCGATCCAGTGCGCGACCTCAGCCGGCGGGACCATGTTCCTCTGCCTCGAGATCCTCCACGAGCCCGGGCGCGATCAGCGCCGCGAAGACGACACCGACGAGGGCGACGAGCAGCGGCGGTTGGACGAGGAAGTCGTACGCGCTCTTGCCGTCCGGATGCAGGAAGGCGATGCGGTGCGGCTGCGCGACCGCCCAGACGAAGCCCGCGAAGATCGTGAGCGGGCCGAGGAGCTGCACCGCGAGGACCCTCGGCTGGCTCCGCGCGATCCGAGGACGGCGCTTAGCCGCCGGCTCCGGAATGCTGGTTGCGATCTCCGAGCCCACCCGACACCTCCAGTTGGAGACAAGTCTCACCCGCGGGCAGCTCGCTGCGCAAGGTCGAAGTGGACTACCCCGTCTGGGAGGTTCGCCCCAGCCGTTCGAGGGGGGTGAGGCGCCTCGAAAGGTGACAACCTCGCGGGTGAGAAACCGCGCCGGGCGCGGGGGGAGGGGCGGCAGATGCTTTCCCGCTCGAACACGAGCCGGAGCCGAATGCCGCGGGGAGTCCGCGCCCGGCGTTCATACCATAGACCTCCTGACGGCTCGGAAG
>JBOHBD010000350.1:0-10230 GCA_050698195.1 Gaiellaceae bacterium | reverse complement strand
TCCGAGGACGATCCAGCCGATGATGCTCATTGCGGGTTCGGGCGGTCGCGCTCGACGATGGTCGTGTTCTGGCCGCCGCCTGTGTCACGTGCGCCGAATCCGCCCCAGCTCGACCAGAAGACGAGCGAGAGCAGCAATCCGAGGATCCCGACGACCATCAGGATCACACCGACGGCCGTGATGTCGATGCCCGACACCTCGGCAGACACCGCCCATGTGAGAACGGCACCGACGGCGACGAGCAGGATGCTGAGGCTGATGCCCATGTCATTCCTTTCGCTAGATGACCGGCCTCCCTCGCCGGCTCCCAGCGAATACCCGCCGTGACGGGCGAGAAAACCTCCACGGCGCCCAGGAGCGCGTCGCGTCAGGTCGTGGAGAGTCTCGCCACGAGCTCGTCCGGCGAGGGCGCGACGGACGCAACCTCGGAGATGCCGACGATCCCGAGCGTCCGGGCGACCGCGGCCGACTGCTCGACGGCGAGGCCGAAACGGTCCTTCCCGAGCCGGCGCGCGGTCCGGAAGAGGACGTGGATCGCGGCGCTGTCGATGAACACCAACCGGTTCAAGTCGAGGACGAGGGTCGAGCCGTTCGCGGAGGAGAGATCCTCGAGCCGCTCTTCGACCTCGTGCGCGTTCGTGAGGTCGAGCTCACCGGCGACGCCGACGAGCACGAGATTCGGGACTGCGGTCTCGCGGTGTTCGAGCTCGTACGGCGTCATCCGTTTAGTCGAGCGCAGGCGAGGGGCATCGTCAAGTCACACCATGAGGCGCGCACTGTCCGAGACGCCGTTCGCGCACCCGGTCGAGCGCGAGCTGGCGCGGGTCTTCGACGAGCATGGGATCGAATGGCTCTACGAGCCGCATACGTTCGTGCTCGAGCGTGCCCCCGACGGCTCCGTACGTGAAGCGTTCACGCCCGATTTCTACCTGCCCGAGCTGGGTCTCTACGTCGAGTGCACCGTGATGCGCCAGACCCACACGAATCGCAAGCGGCAGAAGGTCAGGAAGGCCAGAGCGAAGAAGGGGCTCACGGTCGAGATCCTCTTCGGCAGGGACTTCGAGCGCCTGGGGCGAAGGTGGTCGCTCGACGGGCTGGCGCGGGCTGCGAACGGCGACTGACGTCCGCGTTTTAAGCCGGCTGCGCGGGGGTACGCCCGGGGTAACCATGGGCGATGCTAGCGTCGAGACCCAAGCGACGAAGTTCCGCCTCGAGGAGGAGCATCTCGACGGCGGCACGATCATGCTCACCGTCCGTGGGGATACCGACCTCCACAGCGCAGACCAGCTCGAGGACCGGCTCAGCGAAGCGATCGACGGCGGCGCGCCGGCTATCGTCATCGACCTGAGCGCCGTGACCTTCCTCGACTCGATGGCGCTCGGCGTCCTGGTCGCGGGCATGAAGCGGTGTCGAGCGATGGACGGGCGCTTCCGACTCGTCGCGCCGCGATCCGAGATTCGCCGGGTCTTCGAGTTGACGCTCCTCGACCGCGTCTTCGAGCTCGACGAGACTCGCAGCGAGGCGCTCGCGGCGACGGCGCCGGGCAGCGGGTCGACGAGGGGACGCGGTCTCGGGTCCTAGAGCGCGGACTCGAGCGACGGATGCACCGGAAGCATCGTGTCGACGGCCGCGATCTCCAGCACTCGAAGGATCCCCGGATCGTTCGCGACGAGCGAGATCTTTCCGTCCGCCGTCTCCGTCGCGCGCGTTGCAGCGATCAGAACCCGCACGGCTGAGGAGTCGATGAACGTGCATCCCGACAGGTCGACGACGATGCGGCTTCGAGCGTCCGCGGACTCGAGCGCCTTCTCGAAATCGGGACTGGTCGCCATGTCCAGCTCGCCCTCGACACGAACGACGGTTCCGCCTTCGGAGAGTGGCTCGATCGTTACGTCGACGTCTCCCCCTCTTGCCACAGACGCGAGTGTAGGCGAAGGTGCCGAGCACACGCGACGACCATGACCGACCAGATTACGCTGACGATTCCAACCGAGCCCCGCCTCAGAGGAGTCGCGACCCTCGTGCTCGGAGGGATCGGCAGCCGCTTGAATCTCCCGTACGAGCGAATGGACGACCTCCAGCTCGCCGTGCTGAGCGTGCTCGGCGCGGGGGGAGACGAGCACGTCACGCTGGAGGTCGATGCGGACGGCGACGGTCTCGCGGTGTCGCTCGGGCCGCTCCGCGACGGCAGCGGGTCCGATGTCGCGCTGACGCGAGTCCTCCACCCGCTGGTCGACTCGATGGAGACCGTGCAACGCGACGGCCAGGAGTGGCTTACGCTTCGCATGGCCCGCTGACGAGTGTCGCCGCGCGTGTTTGAGCCGGTCGGTCGTGCGGGTAGGTGGTCACTGTTCCCGGATCGGGCGTAGGGAGGAGCGTCATGCAGGCAGAATCGGACGACCGCGCCGATCGCGAGCACGTCGAGCTCGACGCGCACGATTGGAGCCTGCCGAATCCGACCGTCACCCCTGTCGGGCCCGCGAGCGAGGTGTGGCCCGCGCGCGTGCGGGCCGGCGCCGAGGACGACGAGGAGTCGCCGGAGGGTCCAGCGGCCGCTTGAGCCGAGCACGGCAGCCGCGGACTGGAGTTGGAGCCCTGCCCCCGCCCCTCCAGTCCGCGGCCTCCCTGGCTTCTGCGAGACTGGAAGTCCCACAGAGGCGGGCCGCCGCTTCGCGGCCGCGGCTCTTGTCACATCGGCGGCCGCTCAGTCCTGCGAGATCTGCTCGACCATCTGCCCGGTCGACGTCGCCTGGGCGGTGCGAGCGACGTCGGCCTGGGCGAGGATCCCGACGAGGCGGCCGTCCTCGACGACAGGTAGGCGTCGCACCTGTTCCGACGCCATGCGCCGGAGCGCCTCGTCGAGCGACTCCTCCGGGCTCGCGACGACGGGATTCTCGGTGCAGACGTCCGAGACGGGGACCTTGCTCGGATCGAGATCCTTGGCCATGACCTGGATCACGAGGTCCCGGTCGGTGACGATGCCGACGAGCTCCTCACCGCGCACCACCGGCAACGAGCCGACGTTCTCGCTCGTCAATCTGCGAGCGGCCTCGACCGCATACTGGTCACTCTCGATCGAGCTCGGCGACGCCGTCATCGCTTCGCGAACCGTTCCGTTCGACATCGAGTCCTCCTTGCATTTGGGCGACGTCGATGTTCTTCCCGGGTCGCCCCCGGGCGAAACGCAACGGACGCGGCCGTTTCGTGAACGCGGGCACCGGGCACCCCGAACCTATGAGGGCCGACGCGCGCACCGACAAGGCCGACGTCGCGACCCGGCTGCCCGCGCTCCTGTTCGTGCGCCGGCGGCAAGATGGAGCGTCGAGGCGGATGGAGAGCCTCGTCGCGTGGGTGAAGGTCACGCAGAAGAAGCGGCTTCGCGTCATCGACGTCGATGCGGATCGCAACCCCGCGCTGACCCAGGAGCTCGAGGTGACGGAGATCCCCTCGCTCGTGCTGATCAAGAACCGCCGCATCGTCGGGCGCCTCGACGGTCGGGCGACGGGCCGTCAGATCGACGACCTCATCCGCGCGCACGTCGCCTGACCTGTGCTCTGTGGGAGACGACGCCCGGTCAGGCGCCGTCCCCCTACGGCGAGCTGTCGGGTGTGAGGGCGTGATTCATAGCGCGGCTGCCGGAAGCTGGCCACGAATCTCGCCCGCCGCGTTGCGCGCGGTGTGGACGTTCACGTACGCCCGGCCGGCCTCGAGCGCGTTGAGGACCGACGCTTGCACCGTCACGCTCATCCTCGCGCCGCTGCGGCAGGGGCCGCAGAGCGACGACGACCGGCCCAGGCTTCCCGCGCTGGCCGCGGTGGATGTGCGCAGCGACCGCTCGAGGAAGTCCTCGAAGGGCGCCTCAGAGAGCAGGGGAGCCGAGACTCGAACTCGGAACCGCCGGTTTTGGAGACCGGTGCTCTGCCAGTTGAGCTACTCCCCTGGGTTGCGGGAGCACATGGTACCCCGGCCCGGACGCGGAAACCGACGGTCTGGCTGGCGTCAGACCTCGCTCGCGTACCCTCCCGGCGTGCACCGGCGGGCGCTCGGGCTTCTCTTCGTCGCGCTCTCGACGGGACTCTTCGCGATCGCGGTCTTCTCCGCCCTCGAAGGTGGCCGCGCGTGGGTGCTCGCCCTCGCCGCCGCCGCCCTCGGTGCGTGGATGGGCGATCTCGCCCGCCGAGCGCTTGCGCGCAGCCGATGAGCGCTGAGGAATCCCCCTCTGCGCGGCGTATTCTCTTTCCGTGGCTGCGGCCGACGAGACGCAGGCGCTTTGGCAGGACTACTGCAAGTCGCGGGACCAGCTGCTCCGCGACCGTCTCATCCTGACCTACGCACCGCTCGTGAAGTTCGTCGC
This sequence comes from Gaiellaceae bacterium, assembly GCA_050698195.1. Lineage (GTDB taxonomy): Bacteria > Actinomycetota > Thermoleophilia > Gaiellales > Gaiellaceae > GMQP-bins7. Next base: position 5,876 of record JBOHBD010000350.1, on the reverse strand, counting down.
GGGGCGCGTGGGTGCGAGCCTGCCGTCGCACGTGGACGAGCAGGACCTCGTCTCGTACGGCTTGCTCGGGCTGATCGGCGCGATCGAGCGCTTCGATCCCGGTCGTGAGATCAAGTTCGAGACGTTCGCGATGGCACGCATCCGCGGCGCGATCATCGACGAGCTGCGCTCGCTCGACTGGGTTCCCCGCTCGGTGCGAACGCGTGCGCGCCAGATCGAGCGGGCGATCGCGGTGCTCGAGAAGGAGCTCATGCGCGCGCCGACGGACGACGAGATCGCGAAGAAGCTCGGCGTGACGAAGGAGGAGCTCGAGAACAGCTTGAGCGAGATCTCCCGTTCCTCGGTGGCGGCGCTCGACGAGCTCTGGTCACCTACGGGCGGCGGGGACCAGATCGCCCTGATCGACACCATCGAGGACGAGTCAGGGCCGGATCCCGAGCTCTCGCTCGAGCTGACGGAGATCAAGGAGGCGCTCGCGGAGGCGATCTCGGACCTGCCCGAGCGCGAGAAGCTCGTCGTCACGCTCTACTACTACGAGGAGCTGACCCTCCGCGAGATCGGCGAGGTGCTGGGGGTGACCGAGTCTCGTGTCTCCCAGCTCCACACGAAGGCGATCCTGCGCCTGAAAGCGCACCTCTCGGGCGCGCAGCGCGAGACGGCCGAGACGTAGGGGAGAGCGGCCGGCCGCTCGGATGAGCTTGCCGCCGCCCTTGGTCCTTCGCAGCCCCGCAGACTCATTCGTCCAGGGCACGCTGCGCGGAGGAACGGACCTCCTACTCGGGCTCGACGACGACTACGCCGTCACGATCGACATGAACTACCGAATCCCGGAACCGCTGCAGTCGCAGGTCGTCGATCGCTGCAGCGAGATCCGCGCGAGCAGAGAGACGAACGACACGTAGCTCGCGACTAAGCTTGCGAGCGAAAACCCAGTCCTAGGAGGAGTGTTTTCCCATGCCCGAGCCCGCCAAGATCCGCAACGTCGCCGTCGTCGGTCACCGTGGGACGGGAAAGACGTCGCTCGTCGAGGCGCTCCTCTTCCAGTCGGGCGCGGTCAACCGCCTCGGCACGGTCGAGGCAGGGACGACGGTCTCGGATTGGGACGAGGACGAGCAGGACCGTCAGCTCTCGATCGCGATGTCGATCGCGCACGCGACGTGGCAGGACCGCAAGCTCAACCTGATCGACGTGCCGGGCGACCCGGGCTTCCAGGGCGAGCTCAGGACTGCCGCCCGCGTGATCGAGGGCGTGCTGGTCACGGTCTCGGGCGTGATGGGAGCCGAGGTGGGGACGTCGCGGGCGTGGAGGCTGGCGGACGAGCTCGGGCTCGCACGCGTCGTCTCCGTCAACATGCTCGACCGCGAGCGCGCCGACTTCTTCCGCACGCTCGAGCAGCTGCGTTCGCAGCTCTCGGCGCAGTGCGTCGCGGTGCACCTGCCGATCGGCTCCGAGCACGAGCTGACGGGCATCGTCGACGTGCTCCACATGTGCGCGTACACGAGCCCCGAGGGTGGCAAGGAAGGAGACGCGGGCCCGATCCCCGAGGAGATGGCCGACGTCGCCGCCGAGTACCGCGAGAAGCTGCTCGACGCAGTCGTCGAGACGGACGAGGGGCTGATGGAGCGGTACCTGGACGGTCAGGAGCTGGGGGCGGAGGAGGTGACGGCCGCGCTCAAGGCAGCGGTCACGAACGGCGAGGTGTTCCCGGTCGCGTGCGGCGTCGCGACGAAGAACCTCGGCACGCATGCGCTCCTCGACCTCCTGGTCGAAGGTGTTCCGTCTCCGGCGAAGAAGGGCTCGCCGGTCGACGTCGCCGACGCCAAGGCGGCGCTCTTCGTCTTCAAGACCGTCGCCGATCCCTTCGCCGGCCGGATCAACCTCTTCCGCGTCCTCGCGGGGACGATCACCGCGGACACGACCCTCGTCAATCTGCGCACGAAAGGGAAGGAGCGGCTGGGGTCGCTGCTCGAGCTGCAGGGTAAGGAGCACAAGCCCGCGCTGGACTTCGTCCAGGGGGACATCGGCGCGGTCGCGAAGCTCAAGGAGGCGCAGACCGGAGACGTGCTGGCCGACAAGGAGGTCGCGATCGAGACACCCGACTTCGGCTTCCCGGAGCCCGTCATCAGCTTCGCCGTCACGCCGAAGGCGAAAGGGGACGAGGAGAAGGTCGCGACCGCGATCCGGCGGCTCGCCGAAGAGGACCCGACGCTCCGCCTGCGGCGCGATCAGCAGACCGGGGAGGAGATTCTCTCCGGCATGAGCCAGATGCACGTGGAGGTCGCGCTCGAGCGCGCGAAGCGCCGGTTCGGCGTAGACGTCGAGCTGCATCAGCCGCGAGTTCCGTACCGCGAGACGATTCGCCGCGAGGCCCGCGCGCACGGCCGCTACAAGAAGCAGACCGGCGGACGCGGCCAGTTCGGCGACTGCCACATCGTCGTCTCGCCGTTCCCCGAGGGCGAGTACGAGTTCGTCGACAAGATCGTGGGCGGCGTCATCCCGCAGAGCTTCCGCCCGGCGGTCGACAAGGGGGTTCAGGAGGCGATGCACCGCGGGGAGCTCGCGGGCGCGCCCGTCCAGGGCGTGCGCGTCGAGCTCGTCGACGGCTCGTACCACACCGTCGACTCCTCCGAGATGGCGTTCAAGATCGCGGGCTCGATGGCCTGGAAGGACGCGTACATGAACGCCGACCCCGTCCTCCTCGAGCCGATCATGGAGCTCGAGGTGACGGCGCCGGACGACGCCGTCGGCGCGGTCACCGGCGACCTGAACTCGCGCCGAGGGCGCTTGCAGGGGATGGAGCCGCTGGGAGGCCTGACGACGATTCGCGCCGAGGTTCCGATGGCCGAGCTCCTGACCTACTCGCAGTCGCTGACGTCGATGACCGGCGGCCGCGGCGAGTACTCGATGCACTTCCTCCGCTACGAGGAGGTGCCGGCGCACGTCGCCCAGAAGGTGATCGACGAGACGAAGAGGGAGCGCGAGGCGGCGGCGGCGCATTAGATCGTCCTGTCCGAATCTGTCCACAGCTGTGGATAAGTCGCAGCAGTGCTAGGGTCCGCGCCATGCGTGTGACAAAGGCGAACGTGGTCCGTGCGTGCGCGGTGTGCGAGCGCACGCTGCTGCAGGGCGAGTACACGGTGCGGTTCTCACCGGACGGAGTCGAGTTCGTCGACGTCTGCCCGCTCTGCCAGGAGGTCGCGCTCGAGTACGGCTGGATCCGCGAAGGTGGCCCGGTGTCCCGCGCTCTCTCGCCGCACACGCGCCGGAAGCGCCCTCGCTGGGCGCAGCTTCTCGGCGTCGGCCCTCCGGAGGCTCGGCCTGTCGTGCCGGAGCCCGTCCTCCGCCGGCTCTCGGACACGGAAGCCGCCCTCGTCGAAGCGGCCGACCTCTTCAACGCCAGCCTCTTCCGGCGCACGATCGAAGGCGTCGCGCGGGCCCTCGGTCCGCCGCTCGTCTCGATCGTTCCGCTCTCGGGGGTGAACAGCGAGCTCGTGCTCACGTTCGCATGGGAGATCACCTGGTACCAATACCGGGTGATGCCCGAGGCGGCGCAGCCGATCCGCCTCGCCGATCGGGGGGCCGACATCGTCGAGATCGAGTCCGTGTTCACCGACTGGAACGCGGAGCTCGACGACAGCGGTCGCGTCGTCCCCGCGGTCGCGCGCTAGACGACATTCCCGCGGGCCGGGAGTGAGCGGGCGCTCGCCTCAATACAATCGCGGCATGGCTACCGCAGGGATTCGCGAGTACCAGAACTTCATCGGCGGCGAGTGGGTGGACGCCGCCTCGGGCGACACCTTCGAGTCGACGAGCCCGGCGGACGGGGAGCCGATCGGGGTCTTCCCGAGGTCGGGCGCGGAGGACGTCGATCGCGCCGTCGCCGCGGCAAAGGAGGCGTACGAGGAGTGGCGGCTCGTCCCGGCGCCGAAGCGGGGCGAGATCCTCTTCCGTTTCGCGCAGCTCCTCGTCGAGCACAAGGCCGAGCTCACGGAGCTCATGGCTCACGAGATGGGGAAGGTGAAGGCCGAGGCGGGCGGCGACGTCCAGGAAGCGATCGACATGAGCTACTACCTGGGCGGCGAGGGCCGGCGCCTCTTCGGGCAGACGACGCCGTCCGAGCTGCGGGACAAGTTCAACATGTCGGTGCGCATGCCGATCGGGGTCGTCGGCGCGATCACCCCGTGGAACTTCCCGATCGCGATCCCGTCCTGGAAGATCGCGCCCGCGCTCGTCTCCGGGAACACCGTCGTGTTCAAGCCGGCGACAGACACGCCCGCGCTCGGCCAGAGATTCGTCGAGCTGCTGGACGAGGCGGGGATCCCGAAGGGCGTCGTGAACATCGTCCACGGCGGAGGAGGAGCCGTCGGCGACCGGCTCGTGCGCCATCCCGACGTCCCCGTGATCACGCTCACGGGCTCGAGGGAGACGGGCGTCACGGTGATGCGGAACGCTGCCGACGGCCTGAAGCGGATCCACCTCGAGCTCGGCGGCAAGAACGCGATCATCGTCCTCGAGGACGCCGACCTCGACCTCGCGGTCGACGGGATCGTGTGGTCCGCGTTCGGGACGTCGGGCCAGCGCTGCACCGCCGCGAGCCGCGTGATCGTCCACGAGGATGTGTACGACGCGCTCGCGAAGCGGCTCGTCGAGGCGGTCGAGAAGCTCGAGCTCGGGCCGGGATGGGAAGACGAGACGGACATCGGCCCGGTGATCAACGCCGCCGCGCTCGAGAAGATCGACTCGTACACGAGGATCGGGATCGACGAGGGCGCGACCCTCCTCACCGGCGGCGAGATCGCGACTGACGGCGACCTTCAGAAGGGCTTCTACTACCGGCCGACGATCTTCGGCGACGTGAAGGCGGACATGCGGATCGCCCAGGAGGAGATCTTCGGGCCGACGACCGCGCTCATCGCAGTGAACGACGCAGACGAGGCGATCCGCGTCTCGAACGGCGTCCGCTACGGGCTCTCGTCCTCGATCTTCACGCAGGACGTGAATCGAGCGTTCCGGGCTATGCGCGACCTCGAGGCGGGGATCACGTACGTCAACGCGGGAACGATCGGCGCCGAGGTCCACCTTCCGTTCGGCGGCGTCAAAGAGACGGGGAACGGCCACCGCGAAGCCGGCCAGGCCGCGCTCGACGTCTTCACCGAGTGGAAGTCGGTCTACGTCGACTACTCGGGGACGTTACAGCGAGCCCAGATAGACAACGCGTGACGGAGAAGGTCTCTCTCGCCGAGAAGCTCGCGTCCTTCGACGAGGCGTTCGAGCCGAAGATCGTCGGCTACTACAACGGCGACAAGATCCAGGTTGGGAAGGTTCGAGGCGAGTTCGTCTGGCACTCGCACCCGGAGACGGACGACTTCTTCCTCGTCCTCGCGGGCCGTCTCACGATCCAGCTGCGCGACCGCGACGTCGAGCTCGGCCCGGGCGAGCTCTTCGTCGTCCCGCGCGGGGTCGAGCACTGCCCGCGCGCCGACGAGGAGGCGCACGTCCTGCTGATCGAGCCGGTCGGCACGCCGAACACGGGCGACTCGGCGGAGCGCGAAGCGGCCCCAGAGGAAGAGATCTGAGCCGCGTCAAGCTCGTCTGGTTCGTGCCCGGCGACGCGCTCGACGCCACGCGAGACGCGGTCTTCGAAGCGGGCGGCGGGCGGATCGGCGAGTACGAGGGGTGCTCGTGGTACACGGCCGGCACGGGGACCTTTCTCGGCGGCGAGGGGACGGATCCGACGCTCGGGGAGCGGGGGAGAGAGGTGCACGTGCCCGAGCTCCGCGTCGAGACGGTCGTCCCGGCCGACCGGGTCGATGAAGCGGTCGACGCCCTTCGCCGTGCCCACCCCTACGAGGAGCCGGCGTACGACGTCTACCCGC
>JBOHBD010000349.1:0-8509 GCA_050698195.1 Gaiellaceae bacterium | reverse complement strand
CCGTGGAGCGCGCGCTCGCGGACGAAGACCGGGAGATGGAGGCCGAGCGGGTCGAGCGCGCCGGTGAGATCTCGGCCCGGTTCCTCGACAACATCGAGACGGTCGTCCACGGCAAGAGCGAGGAGATCCGCCTCGTACTGACGGCGCTGGCATGCAACGGTCACGTCCTCTTCGAGGACGTTCCGGGCACCGCCAAGACGGTGCTCGCACGCGCAGTCGCCGGCTCGCTCGAAGGTGCGGCGTCGTCGCGAATCCAGTGCACGCCCGACCTGCAGCCGACGGACGTCACGGGCCTGTCGGTCTACAACCAGAAGGAGCGCGAGTTCGAGTTCCGGCCGGGACCGATCTTCGCGAACGTCGTGCTCGTCGACGAGATCAACCGCGCCATGCCGAAGACGCAGTCCGCGCTGCTCGAGGCGATGGCCGAGCACCAGGTGACCGTCGACGGCGTGACGAGGGCGCTGCCGTCGCCGTTCCTCCTGCTCGCCACCGAGAACCCCATCGAGTACGAGGGGACGTTCCCGCTGCCCGAGGCGCAGCTCGACCGCTTCTTCCTCCGTACCGCTCTCGGATACCCGGAGATCGACGACGAGCTGCGCATCCTCGAGCAGCAGCGGTTCACGCATCCGCTGGACAGCTTGACCCCGGTCGTCACGGTGGAGGAGGTGAACGAGCTTCGGAGCGCGGGCCAGCACGTCTACGTCGACGACGTTCTCCACCGCTGGGTGGTCGAGCTCGTACGGGCGACGCGCGGGCACGAGGCCGTGGTCATCGGCAGCTCGGTTCGCGGCAGCCTCGCCCTCGAGCGCGCGGCGCGTGCATGGGCGCTCGTCGAAGGTCGGAGCTTCGTCATGCCGGAGGACATCGAACGCCTCTTCGTCCCCGTGCTCGCGCACCGCGTCGTCTTCACGCCCGCCTTCGTCGCCCGGGCGCGGGCGAGCGGGTGGCCGGCGGCGATCGACGAGTTCCGCACCGGCTGCCTCGAGGTCGCGCCGCGTCCCGGCTCCGTGGAGGACCCCCTCTTCGAGGGCGGCGGCGGGCCCCATGAGGCCTGACGGGGCGGGGTCAGACCCCATGGTGTCTGACCCCGTTCGGTAAGCACCGCTGTGTCGGGGGGTCGTCTCACCTTCCCGCTCGTCCCTCGTCGCGGTGTGATCGGCATCTCCTTCGGGACGATGCGGAGCCTGCGCCGCGGCACGGGATCCGACATCGCCGGTTCGCGACCGTACCGTCCCGGCGACAACTTCGACACGATCGACTGGGCCGCCACGGCGCGACTCTCCACCGCGCGAGGGAGCGACGAGTTCGTCGTGCGCGAGCGGTTCGCGGAGGAGTCTCCGCGAGTCGTGGTCGTCGCCGACCGGCGTCCCGCTATGTCGTGCTTCGCGGCACCCCTCCCGTGGCTCGACAAGCCGCTCGCGATGCGCAACCTGTTCGAGCTGATCCTCGCGAGCGCCGCTGGCGCGGGCGGGTTCGTCGGCTACCTCGACCATGCGGACGGACACCCCTTCTGGCGACCTCCGCAGCTCGAGCGCAAGCTGCTCAAGCTCCGGAACGAGCGGCTCGAGTCGCCCGACTTCCGTGCGCCCGCCGACTGGCTCGAGCGCTCGCTCGCGCACCTCGCGGAGCACCGGCGCTCGGTGACTGCGGGCACGTTCGTCTTCGTGCTCTCCGACTTCATCCCGCAGCCGTCTACAGAGGTGTGGTTCACCGCTCTCGAGCAGCGCTGGGATGTCATCCCCGTCGTGATCCAGGATCCGACGTGGGAGCAGAGCTTCCCGGACGTGCGCGGGATCGTCGTCCCACTTCGCGACCCCGACTCGGGACGGGCGGTGCCGGTCCGGCTGACGGAGAAGGAGATCCGCGCCCGCCGGGAGTCGAACGAAGCGCGCGTGGCGCGGCTCGTCGACGACTTCCGCGCGCTCGATCTCGACCCCATCCTCGTCTCCTCGAGCGAGCCCGCCGAGCTGCTCACCTCGTTCCTGGCGTGGACCGAGGTGCGCAGGACGCGTCGCCTGGTCGGGGTGTGAGCCGGTGATCGGGCGCAGCCGCGTCCTCACGGGGCTCGTGCTCGGGACAGCCGCGCTCGTCAGCGCGGTCGTCGTTGTCGTCGTCGCGTGGGACCGAGGCGGCGAGGAGGAGGCGCCGCAGGCCGGGGGTCTCCCCACGGTGCCTGCACCCAGCCCCCAGGATCAGCCGGCGGGCGGGCAGCCGGGTTCACCGGTCTTGCAGGACCCCGGGCTCGACTCGCCGCCCATCGACGTGCGCGGCGTCCTCACGCCCAGGATCGTGCTCTTCGGTGACACGCTGACAGCGCGGGTAGACGTGATCGTCGATCGCACCCGCATCGATCCGGAGTCGGTGCGGATCGCGACCACCTTCTCGCCGTGGGCTGTCGTGGGGCCTCCGGAGCGGGTGCGACGCGATGCGGGCTCGACGACGTATGTCCGAACGACGTACGTCCTCCGCTGCCTGACGAGCCCCTGCGTTCCGGCCGGCCAGGTGGCCCCGCTCGAGTTCAGCGCCGCGCGCGTCTCGTTCGCAGGCGCGGGAGCGGGGGAGGGTGCCGCACGCGACTCGCTCCCCGTCGAGTGGCCGGTGCTGACCGTGTTCTCCCGCTTCGCGTCGGCGGGCTTCGAGGGTGCGCAGAGCACAGCGACGCCGTGGCGCGCGGACCTCCTCACGACGCCGGCGGTGTCGTACCGCGTGACCCCGGGCCTCGCGCTCGGCCTGCTCCTGGCCACGGGTGGGTTGCTCGCCCTCGGCGGCCTCGTGCTCGCCTACGTCGCGTGGCCGCGCCGCGAGCCGGCTCCTCCGCCCGAGCCCGAGGCTCCGCCGGCTCCGCAGCTGACGCCGCTCGAGCTGGCGCTCGAGCTGCTCGAGGACTCGGCCCGGCCGGACGGGGCCGAGGACCGCCGGCGCGCGCTCGAGCTGGTCGCCGAGGCGCTCGAGGAGCGAGGCGAAGCCGACGACCTCGTGCGGTGGGCGAAGGTGCTCGCGTGGTCCGAGGAGGCGCCTGCCGTCGACGAGACGAGCGGCGTCGCTGCTCGCGTTCGCTCGCTCGTCGAGGACGACGAGGACGACGAGGACGAGGCGAAGGAGGGCGACGATGTGGTGGCGTAGCCGCCAAGGACCGAGCGTCGTCTCGAGCCACGACACCGCGGCGCTCCTGCGGCCTTCCCTCCGCACACGCCTCGTCCAGGGGGCGCTGGCCCTCGCCGCGATCGGGCTGCTCGCGGCGGCGGCGGCGTCCGCGAGCAACCTCGAGACCCGCGAGGGTGGCCTCCTCCCGAGCGGGAGCACGGGCGTCGTCGTCGTCGACCTCTCTCTCTCGATCGCGGACGAGGACTACACGACCGTTCGCAATGCCTTCAGCCGTCTCGTCGCCGAGAACGCGCCGATCGGGCTCGTCGTCTTCTCGGACGTCGCGTACGAGCTCCTCCCGCCCGGGGCCCCCGCCGCCGAGCTCCGGTCGATGCTCCGTCTGCTCGTCCCACCCGCGCTCGGGCCGCCCGTCAACCCGTGGACGCAGTCGTTCCGCGCTGGGACGCGCGTCTCGTCGGCACTCGAGCTCGCGCAGCAGATGCTCGAGCGAGACGGGGTCGAGAACGGATCGATCCTCCTCGTGAGCGACCTCGAGACCGCGCCGGACGACGTCCCGGCTCTGGCGAAGATCGTGGAGAGCATCCGGCGGAGCGACATCGACCTGCGCGTCGTCGCGCTCGCTCCGTCGAGCGACGCGCGGTTGATCTTCGAGGGGCTGCTCCAAGAGGGAGCGTTCGCAGCGCCCGTCGATCCGGACGAGTCGGCTCCGGCACCGAGCGAGGCTCGGAGCGGTGCGCCCCTTGCCCTCCTCGTCCTGGGCGCGTGCATCTTCGCGGCGCTTGCGCTGCACGAACGCTTCGGTGGCCGTCTCGCGCTTCCGCGGCTGCAGAGGGTGCGATGAGGGAGCTCCTGCTCACCAGGCGGACGGCGCTCGTCGTGGGCGCGCTCGCCTGCTTCGGCGTCGCCGCGCTCCTCTTCCTCCTCGCCGCCGACGTCGCGCGTTGGCGAGAAGCGATGACGGCCGGCGACGTCCGCTACCAGGCATCGCCCGAAGCCGACCTCTGGCAGCCGGACGAGCGTGTGCCGCTCGGAATCGCCGGAGGCATCCTCGGGGTCGAGGACGACGTCTCCTTCCGGCGCGCCGTCCGCGCGCTGCGGCTCGCCCGGCTCGAGGACGGGACGATCTCCGATCCGGAGCTCGCTCTCCGCCGGAACGAGGCCCAGGCAAGACTCGAGGCGATCTCGACCGGCGGCGACACGCGGCAACGGCGGTCGCGCGCCGCCGGGCTCCTCGGCGTCCTCGGGATCGCGCGGCTCGCGACCGAGGCACAGGACCGGGTTGCCCTCCTCGAGAGCACGATCGCGAGCCTGCACCGCGCGCTCGACCTCGACCCGTCGAACGCCGACGCGAAGTTCAACCTCGAGCTCGCGCTGCAGCGCGGTCGCGGGATCCAGCTCACAGAAGGCGCCGGAGGAACGAACCCGGCGCCCGGCGGCGCCGGCGCGCGAGGGGCCGGCGCGGGCGATCCCGGCAGCGGGTACTAGATGGCGACGAGCGTCACGTTCCTCACGCCGCTCGGAGCGCTGCTCGCACTGGGAGCGCTCGGGCCGCTCGTCGCGCTCCTTGCGGTCCGGCGGCGCGCGAACGGCGTGCGGCGGGCCGTCGGTCTGAACGGGGCGTCGGTGCGGCGTCTGCTCGTCCCGCTCGTCGCGCTCGTCGCGGCGGGGGGCCTTCTCGGCGCGGCCGCGGCTCAACCGGTCCTCGAGCGAACGTCGACGAGACGTGTGCGCACCGACACCGAGGTGTTCTTCGTCGTCGACGTCTCGCGCTCGATGCTCGCGCAGGACGACCCGGGATCGCCGACGCGGATCGACCGCGCGAAGGTGGCCGCCGGCGATCTCCGCTCCTCGCTCGCCGGGTTCCCCGTCGGAATCGCGTCGCTGACCGACCGCGTCCTCCCGCATCTCTTCCCCAGCGCGGACGTCGACGTCTTCCAGGCGACACTCGACCTGTCGATCGGGATCGAGCGACCGCCCCCGCGCACGAGCTTCGCGTCGAGCGCGACGAAGCTCGGCGGGCTCGCCGCGCTCAGGACGCTACGGTTCTTCGACCCCGACACCGAGCGACGGCTCGTCGTCGTCTTCACCGACGGGGAGAGCCAGCCCGTGGCCAGGGCCCGGCTCGCGACGCTCTTCAGGCAGGAGCCGGTGATCGACACGATCTTCGTGCATGTCTGGGGCGAGGACGAGCGCGTCTACTCGCGCGGCGTCCCCGAGCCCCAGTACCGGTCGGATCCGTCGTCCCGCGCGATCCTCGACGGTATCGCGGCGTCGCTCCAGGGGAGCGTCTTCTCGGACCGGAGCATCGGCGTCGCCGGACAACGCGCTCGGCAGCTCCTCGCCGACGGCCCGAGCGTCCCCGAGGACCAGCAGCGCGGACGGGACGCCCTCGCTCCGTACCTGGCGATCGTCGCGTTCCTCCCGCTCGGCCTCCTGCTCTGGCGGCGCGACCGATAGGACGGGAAGCGGTCGGTTCCGAGACGCGACGCGGCCGCGAAGCGGACGCCTTCAGGGATCTGCGCGACCGGTATCTGCGCTAGCGGACTCCGGGCTTGCGCCCGGCTAGTCGTCAGGGAACCAGGCCTCGACCGCCTCCGGAAATCCCGACTCGTCCATGTAGGAGATCGCTCGGCTCGCGAGCCACACGAGCGCGGGTGTGCTCGTCTCTTCGAGGACGAGGCGCACCGCCTCGTCGCCGTGCTGCGGGCCGCCCTTCTCGCCTCCTCGCGCACGTCGCAGGCGGCAGAGGGTGAACGCAGCGCGGTCGATGTCCGACCCTGCGCGCTCGTACCAGTCGACGCCCACGGCGCGCTTGACGAGCTCCGCCGCCTCGTCGTTGAGGCGCCCGGCATCCTCTGCGGCGAGGAAGTACTTGCTGTCCCGGCCTCTTTCGTGCCTGTCTGGGATACGCATGAACCTCCTCCTAACGAAATTCGATCCGGTACGTCACAGAAGTATGATCCTGCACTTGACACGGCGATGAAGGCATCTGGATCGATTTGCTGGTGGCTGGCATACGCCGATGTTCAGCCACGGGTAAGCCGGGCAGATGCCCGCTCTGTGGAGGACCCGCAGGACACCACTCGGATGGAGGGAGTACATGCGTAAACGTTCAATCTTGCTCCTCGTCGGGGCGCTCGCCATTGCGGCAAGCCTCGTCGTCGGGCCCGCCGCCACGGCCGGCCCGCAGGGCACATCCGCAGGAACGGTCGTGTTCGTCCACGACCAAGAGCCGCCCAACCTGCAGACCGGCTGGGTCGGCAACAACCTCTACGCGACGAGCCTCGTGCTCAACAACGTCTGGTACGGCGGCCAGATTCGCGACGCGAAGGGCCAGCTTCAGCCGCGGCTCTTCGCGGGGAAGCCGAAAGTCGCCAAGCAGAGCCCGCTCACGATCACCTTCAAGTACAAGCCGACGGCGGTCTGGAGCGACGGTCGGCCGGTGACGGGTGCGGACTTCCGGGCGACGTGGCAGGTGTACGTCAACCCGCAGAACAACGTCATCAGCCGTACCGGGTGGGAGGACATCCGCTCGGTCAGGGCACGTGGCAAGAACGTCACGGTCGTGTTCAAGACCAGGTACGCGGACTGGGAGTCGCTGGTCTCGGTCGGCCCCTACGCGGCGCACATCATCCGGGGCAAGAACATGAACGAGCAGTTCCTGAACTCGGTCCCGGTCTCGAGCGGCCCGTGGCTGTTCCAGAGCTGGCAGAAGGGCGTCCAGCTCACCGTCCGGAAGAACCCGAGGTTCAGGGCCGGTCCGCAGATGAAGCTGGATCGGGTCGTCTTCCGGTACATCCTCGACACGAACGCCCGCTTCCAGGCGCTCAAGTCGGGTGAAGGCCAGGTCATGGAGCCGCAGCCGCAGCTCCAGATCGCCGACTTCCTCACCGACAAGGACTTCGTCGTCGATCGGAAGATCGGGTTCGCGTGGGAGCACATCGACATCCAGTTCGGCCCGAAGGGGCACGCTGCTCTGAAGCTGCCGTACGTGCGGCAGGCACTCATCACGGGCATGAACCGGGCGCAGGTCGCCGGGACGCTCTACAAGGAGATCGCCCCCGGTCTGCCCGCGCTGCAGAGCCACATGTTCAAGCCCTTCGAGGCCACCTACAAGCAGAACTGGAAGAAGTGGAGCTTCAGCCAGCAGAAGGTCATCTCGATCCTCAAGGGCAAGGGCTGCACCGGCGGCCCGGATAAGCCGAGCGCGGGCAACAACGACATCTTCTCCTGCCCGAACGTCGGCAAGCTGTCCTTCCGGTTCGGCACGACGACCGGGAACCAGCTCCGGGCGCTGACCTTCGAGATCGTCCAGAGGCAGCTCAAGAGCGTGGGCATCGAGCTCGTTCCGCGCTTCCAGGTCGCGGGGACGCTCTTCGGGACGACGCTGCCGTCCGAGGACTGGGACCTGATCATGTTCACGTGGGTCGGCTCGCCGGCCACGCCGATCACGATCAAGGACCTGTACGGCTGCGGTGGAGACCAGAACAACATGGGCTACTGCAACCGCAAGCTCTCGAACATCCTGAACCAGGTCTCGACGACGCTCTCGGAGGCGGAGAGGGCGAAGATGCTGAACGCGGCCGAGCTCAAGTACATGGTGAGAGACATCCCGTCGATCCCGATGTACGCGCGGCCGGTGTTCGTCATCCGCAGCGCGAAGGTGAAGGGCCCCGTCGTCAACCCGACGAACGAGGGCAGCCCCTGGAACGTCAGCGGCTGGACCACCTCGTAACGAGGAGCCGCCTGTCGTGCCAGGCCCGACGCCTGCACCTGGAGTACGAAGCCTCGCCCCCGCTGGAAGCGGGGGCGAGGCTTCATCCACCGGAACTCCCTACAGAATGAGCGTCGTGACTCCGGCGGTCATTCCGAAGCGAGTTCTCTAAGATCAGGGGGCCGAGATGCTCCAGTACGTCATACGCAGACTGCTCTACAGCGTCGTCGTCCTGATCCTCGCGAGCTTCCTCGTGTTCTTCTTCGTCACGGTGTCGGGCGACCCGCTCGCGGCGCTCGAGATCACGCCGAACGTCTCCGAGGAGACGGTGCAGAACATCAGGGAGCGCCAGCACCTCGACGAGAACGTCTTCGTGCGCTACGGGTACTGGGCGAAGGATGCGCTGACGAACAACTTCGGGACGACGCTCCTCACCAACAGGCCGATCCTGCCGGACCTGTGGCGGGTCATGAAGAACACGCTGCAGCTCATCATCGCCGCCGAGCTGCTGGCGATCCTCTTCGCCGTCGGCATCGGTGTGTACTCGGCGTTACGCCAGTACTCGGTGTTCGACTACAGCGCGACCACCTTCAGCTTCCTGGGCCTCGCGACCCCGGTGTTCTGGCTCGCGCTGATGCTGCAGGTGGGGGTCGTGCAGATCTACCAGGCCACGGGCAATCGACTCTTCCC
>JBOHBD010000348.1:0-5141 GCA_050698195.1 Gaiellaceae bacterium | reverse complement strand
CTCCGGCAGCTCGGCGAGGAAGCGGTCGAGCCGCTCCCCGGCGGCGGCCTCAGGAACGATGTGGCGGCGCTTCAGGTGAGACGCGTCGCGACCGGCGCGGCTCGCGGTCGGCGGCGACGAGGGTCGCGAGCAGCACGAGCACGCCGACGACGATGAACGTGTCGGCGAGGTTGAACGCCGGCCACGCCTCGAGGTCGAGGAAGTCGGTGACGCGACCCAGCCGGACGCGGTCGATCAGGTTGGCAATGCTGCCTCCGAGGACGAGGCCGAGGCCGACCGGGAGCACGGGATGCCGCCGGCCGGAGCGTGCGAAGAACCAGAGCATCAACGCCACCGCGGCACCCGTGATCGCGATCACGATCGTCGTGCGGCTCGAGAGGAGCCCGAACGCGATGCCCGAGTTCTCCACGTGGTGGATCGAGAACGGTCCGGCGATGTCGACGCTCTCGCCCACCGAGAGCGTCCTTCCCACGACCTGCTTCGTGAGCTGGTCGGCGACGATCGCCGCGGCTGCGACGACCACGAGCGCCAGCCATTGAGCCGGGCCGGCGGCGAGCGAGCGCTCGGCGGACGAGATCGGCTGGAGCGCGTTCGCGGTCGAGCCGACGCGCACGTCGACCTGTGGTACCTCCGTCCTGGCCGGCTCGCTCACGCGCGCTCCTGGGCGCGCTTGTCGTCGATGCACAGGGTCGCGTAGGGCACGGCCTCGAGCCGCTCGACGTCTATCGGGCGGCCGCAGACGAGGCACGTTCCGTAGGTGCCCTCCTCGATCCGCCGCAGCGCCCGCTCGATCTCTTCGATCAGGTGACCCGCGTTCTCCTCGAGGCCACCGTCCAACTCGCGCATGAACGTCTCCGTCGCGCTGTCGGCGAGATGGTCGTCGGTCCCGATCGACAGGTCCCCGGTCTCCTCGACGAGCGATCCCTTGTGGTTCACGCTCTCGAGCGCGCTATGGAGGCGCTCTCGCTCGGCCTCGAGCTCCCGGCGGAAGTGTTCGAGGTCGAGGCTCATCGGCCCGTCCTCGCCTGCAGCTCTCCCGGCGCGAGCCGGCGCTCGGTCTCTGCCGCGTCGAGCCCGCGAACGATCACCGTCTTGTCTCGCGAGCCGCGTCCCGTCCGGATCTCGACGTCTCCGCGCGGAATCTCGAGGATCGACGCCAGGAAGGCGACGAGCGCCTCGTTCGCCTTGCCGCTCTCGGGGACGGCGGCGACCCGCACCTTCCACGCCCGGCCGTGACGTCCGACGACCTCGGAGCGGGAGGCTCCGGGGCTCACGCGCAACCGCAAGCGAGTGCTCGGGCCGACCACAGCCCGAAGGATATCGGCGCGCCGGGGTGCTCCTACCCCACCCTGCGGATAGCCGTGTCGGGCCTCTCCTCGACAGATCTGGTCGCTGCCTCGGGGGGCTCGGCCTGCGGCTCCTCGCCGCGTGTCCCCCCGTCGAGTGACTCGAGCGCGCTGCGGAGCAAGGCGCGGATCTTGCGGACGTCCTCCTCCAGCCGCTGCTTCTCGGCGGCGATCTCGCGGGTGATCCTCCGCCCTTCCGCGTGCGCCTCCTGCACGATCAGATCCGACTCCCGCCGGGCCTGCTCCTTCATGTCGTGGGCGGCGCGTTCCGCCGACACGAGGGTCGAGCGGAGCAGCGCCTCGAGCTCACGATGCTTCGCCGCTTCGACCTCGAGCTCGTCCAGGCGGTCGGAAAGGTCGGCGCGCTCGCGCCACACCTCCTCGAAGCTGTCGGCGATCTCCGTGAGAAGGCGGTCGACGCCGCCCTTCCGATACCCGCGCAACCACGCTCGGCGGAGCTCGAGATGTCTGATTTCGACGGGGGTTAGCGGCATGTGACCTCCTTAGAGGAGCACCCCGAGCACGTACGTCACGATCTCCGACCCCACGAGCAGCACGACGACGGCGACGATCGGGGACAGGTCGAACGGCCCGAGCGCCGGGAGTCGCCGGAACAGGCGGACGTAGGGGCGAACGACTTCGTCCAGGAACTGTTGCACAGCTGCAGTCGTGCGGGAGTACGGGAGCCGGACCCACGACGAGAGCACCCAGATGAAGATGAGGAGGATGTAGATCCAGACGAAGACACGAACGAACTGCTGCGCCGACGAGGCGGTGTCGAAGAGCACGCAGATCGGGGTGAGAGCGCCCATCAGGCGTGTGTTCGCCGTCGTGGGCGGCGATTCCTACGTCCGCCCTCGCTTCAGCCGGACGGGATGCGGCCTACGTTGCCCGGGTCTGGCTCCGCCAGACCCGCACCGCGCCTACGCCTGGTTGTAGAAGCCGCCACGCTCGAGCGCGCGGGCGCGCTCCTCGGCGGACAGCTCCACGTTTCGCGGCGTGAGCAGGAAGACCTTGTCCGCGACTCGCTGCATGCTGCCGTCGAGGGCGTACGTCAGGCCGCTCGCGAAGTCGATCAGCCTCTTCGAGAGGTCGGTGTCGGCGCCCTGGAGGTTCAGGATCACCGGGATCTGAGCCTTGAAGCGGTCGGCGATCTGCTGGGCGTCGTTGAAGCTCCGTGGGACGACGAGATGCACCTTCGCGGGCGGGCCCGTGTCGACGCTCCGCAGCCGTGGCGAAGCCTCCTGTCGCCGGCGTGAGCGTGACTCCGTTGCCTGCCCGGCCGTCCAGTCGTCGGCATCCGGCGCGTTCGGCAGCCGCCGCACGTTCTGCCGGTCCCGCCGACGGTAGTTCTCCTCGAGTTGCTCGTTCGTGACGTAGCCGTCCTCGTCCCACTCCTCGTCCTCGGCGATGCCGAAGTAGACGAGCGTCCGACTCCAGAGGTCGGAGAAACCCATAATCCGACGATTCTAGCCCTGCCTCTTCCTAATCGCGGAAGAGGGCCTCGCCGACGCGAATCAGGGTTGCGCCCTCCTCGACCGCCGCGCGGTAGTCCTGCGAGGTGCCCATGCTGAGCTCGGGGAGGCCGTGCGCGGCCGCGAGGTCGCGCAGGCGGCGAAAGTAGGGCCGAGACGCCTCCGGATCCGAGGTGAGCGGCGGCATCGTCATCAATCCTCGTATGAAGGCGTACCGCTCGAGGAAGCCTGCGATCTCCTCGGGCGGGATACCGGACTTCGACTCCTCGCCCGCGAGGTCGACTTCGAGCAGCGCGGGGACGGTGAGCCGTGATGCAGCGGAGTGGGACGAGAGCGAGTGGACGAGCTCGCAGATCGCGTTCACGACTTTGACCTTGTTGGACTGCAGGTGGCCGATGAAGTGCCACCGGAAGGTGTCGCCGCAGGCTGCGTGCTTCCGCTCAAGATCCTGTGCGCGGTTCTCACCCACGACCTCGATCCCGGCCTCGGCCAGGACCGCCATCTCCTCGACGGAGACGTACTTCGTCGCGACCACGACCGTGACGCCCTCCCCGACCTCTTCGCGAATACGCGCGTAGCGCTCCGCGATCACCTCGCTGGCGGTGATCGTCACGCGTCCGTCGTCGCAGCGAGGAGCTCCTGTGCGGCCTCGAGCTCGGACTCGCGCCCGTCGATCTCCCCGTTGAGCTTGCGGCGGCGGAGCTCGGCGAGCACCTCGCCGACGCGCGGCGACTCCGTGAGGCCGAGCGCGGCGAGGTCGGCGCCTCCGATCTCGAGCCTGACGTCCCGGAGCCGGGTGAAGTAGTCGCGCAGCTCCTGCCGATCCTCCCTGGCGAGGGCGAGGAGGGGGGCGTCGGGGGCGAATGCGTCGGCGAGCGCGACGACCTCGGCCGGATCGAGCGGCTCGGCGCGCAGACGTTCGACGATTCGCGGGGCGACCGTGATCGCGCCCACGATCCGGTTGACGTCGCGGCGTCGCACCTTCAGGCGCTCGAGCCAGCCGTATCCCTCCTCGGAGGTCAGCTCGCGTCCGAGCACTGCGAGGCCGATCCGCCACGACGCCACTTCGGCGTGCAGCTCGTCCCGGAGCGCGAGGGCGCGCTCGAAGAGCTCCGCAGCCTCGGCATCCGCTCGCAGACGAGGATGGATGGCACGATCTGCGCCGAGCTCGCCGAGCCGGACGATGCCGCCCGCGGCACCCGGGTCGTCGAGGAGCGCGACGAGCTCGTCCCTGAGACGCGCGGACGAGAGGTCTCCGACGAGCCCCATCTCGATGCAGCCCCGGGCGAGGCGCGCCGAGTGCTCCTCGAGCCTGAGGCCGTACCGCGCCTCGTAGCGGATCCCCCGGAAGATCCTGGTGGGATCGTCGATGAAGGAGAGGTTGTGGAGGACGCGGAGCGTTCGCGCGGCGAGGTCCGCGCGACCTCCGAACGGATCGACGAGGCGCCCGAAGTCGCTCGGCTTGAGAGATGCCGCCATCGCGTTGATCGTGAAGTCGCGCCGGAAGAGGTCCTCGCGCAGCCCCGCCCGCTCGACGGTCGGGAGGGCGCCCGGTGCGTCGTAGAACTCGGTGCGGGTCGTGACGACGTCTACCCGGCTCACCTCGTCGTAGAGGACGACCGCGGTGCCGAACTTGTCGTGTGGCGTCACGCGGCCGCGGAGAGCGCCTGCGAGCGCGCGTGCGAACTCGATCGCGTCTCCCTCGATTGCGATGTCGACGTCGAAGCTCTCCTCGCCGAGCAGGATGTCGCGAACCGTCCCGCCGACGAGGTAGATCCCCTCCGCTCGGTCTCCGAGCACCGCGACGGCCTCGAACAGAGGTCGCAACTGAGAGACCTCGCTCAGCTCCGCGGCCAGGCTCTCGGCGTCTGCCTCCCGCTTCGGCTCGACTCCCTCGAGCGCACGCAGGAGGTCTGCCCGCGCGACGACGCCGACGAGCTCGTCCTCGCGCAGCACTGCGACGCGACCGTCGTCCGCGCTCGTCACCAGCACCTGCAGCTCGCCGAGGGTGGCATCTTCCGAGGCCGTCACGACGCGCCCGCTCATGATCCCGCGCACGGGTGCATGGGCGAGCCCGTGCCCGACGGCCTTGTCGAGATCCTCGCGGCTCACGGCACCGACGACACGGCCCCCGTCGGCGACGAACACGCCGCTCTGGCCGTGCCGCTGACAGAGCGCCATCGCGGCGCGCACGTTCTCGTCCGGGCCGACCGACCGCGGGGGAGTCGACATCACGTCGCGGGCGCGACGAGGCTCGCCTTCCGCCCGCTCGAGCGCCTGGAGCACGCGCGCCCGTGCCTCTGCGAGGTCTCCTCGGAAG
>JBOHBD010000347.1:0-3109 GCA_050698195.1 Gaiellaceae bacterium | reverse complement strand
GTCCGACGCCTCGACGATCGAGGGGCGGATCATGGAGCTGCGCTCTGCGCTCGAATCGACCGACGTCGCCGAGATCAAGGCGAAGACGGAGGCTCTGAACGAGGCGTCGCGGACGCTCGCCGACGTGCTCTACGCACAGGCGTCGGCGCAGGCCCAGTCCCAGGCCGCAGGGTCGGGCGGGGACGGTGCCGAGGCGGCCGAGGACGAGGTGATCGAGGACGCCGACTACGAGGTCGTCGACGAGGACGAGAAGGCGACGCGGTCGTGACCGACCAGCCCTTCGAGGACCGCGTCGAGGGCGAGCACGTCTCGGCGGACGTCGCGGAGGAGCCGGCTGTCGAGGAGCAGCCGGCTCCCGCGCCGGACGACTCCTATCTCCGGCTCGCGGCCGACTTCGACAACTACCGCAAGCGCGTGGCGCGCGAGCACGCCGAGCTGTCGAAGCGCGCGAACGAGCGGCTGCTGAACGAGCTCCTGCCCGTGCTCGACGACCTCGAGCGGGCGCTCGAGGCCGCGGACCGTCATGAGGAGGCCAAGCTCGTCGAGGGCGTGAAGCTCGTCGAGAAGTCGCTGAGGAAGGCGCTCGAGAAGGAGGGGCTCGCCGAGATCGCGACCGAAGGCCCGTTCGACCCGCACGTCCACGAGGCGCTGCTCACGCAGGTGAGAGAGGGTGCCGAGCCCGGCTCGGTGCTCGAGGTCGTCCAGCGTGGCTACCGCGTCGGGGACAAGGTCGTCCGCCCCGCGCGTGTGATCGTGGCCGAGTGAGGCGCGCGTAATGGCCAGCCCCTACGAGATCCTCGGCATCCCGAAGAACGCGTCCGACGACGAGATCAAGAAGGCGTACCGAAAGCTCGCCCGCGAGTACCACCCGGACCGCAACCCGGGCGACAACGGGGCCGAGGAGCGGTTCAAGGAGGTGCAGACGGCGTACGACCTCCTGTCCGATCCAGCGAAGCGTCGCGCGTACGACACGTTCGGGACGAGCGGCGCGCGAGGCTTTCCGGGTGCGGGCGCCGGCGCGGACATGGGCGGAGTCCGCTTCGAGGAGTTCTCGCTCGGCGACCTCGGCGATCTCTTCGGCGGCATGTTCGGAGGCGCGCGCCGCGGAGGTGCGCGGCAACCCGTGCGCGGAGACGACCTCGAGGCACACGTCCGGATCTCCTTCGAGGACTCGCTCGAGGGAGTGCAGGTACGCGTTCCGGTCGAGACGGAGACGGTGTGCTCGATCTGTCACGGGACGGGCGCCGAGCCGGGGACATCGCCGGTCGTCTGCCCCCAGTGTCAGGGGCGAGGCGTCGTGTCGGAGGCGCAGGGCCTCTTCGCGTTCTCGCAACCGTGCCCCCGTTGCCAGGGCAACGGCACGATCGTCGAGAAGCCGTGCAGGAACTGTCGCGGCTCGGGCCGTGAGCGGGGGAGAAAGCGCTACTCGGTCAAGATCCCCGCAGGCGCCAAGAGCGGGACGCGAGTCCGGCTCAAGGGCAAGGGCGAGGCGGGGCGAAACGGCGGGCCGCCCGGCGACCTCTACGTGGTCCTCGAGGTCACGCCGTCGCCGCTCTTCGAGCGCCGTGGCTCCGACCTCGTGCTCGACGTTCCCGTGACGTACGCCGAGGCCGCGCTCGGCGCTTCGGTGCAGATCCCGACTCCGGAGGGCCCTGTCTCGCTCAAGGTTCCCGCGGGCACCGAGAGCGGCAAGCTCCTGCGCGTGAAGGGGCGCGGTGCGCCGCACCTCAGGGGCTCGGGCCGCGGTGACCTCCTCGCGCGGGTGAAGGTCACCGTTCCGAAGAAGCTGACGAAGGCCGAGAAAGAGGCGCTCGAGGGCTTCCAGAAAGTGTCGCGGGAAAACCCCCGCGAGCGCTTCGCGGAGGTGAGCTGACGCGATGCCGACGAGGGGGCGCTACATGATCTCGGTCGCCGCGGAGCTCGTCGGGATGCACCCGCAGACGCTGCGGCTGTACGAGACGAAGGGTCTCGTCCGGCCGGCGCGCACTCCCGGCGGCACGCGCCTCTACTCCGAGGTCGACCTCGAGCGGCTCAGGCTGATCCAGCGGCTGACGACCCAGCTCGGGCTGAACCTCGCCGGGGTGGAGCAGGTGCTGCGGATGCAGGACGAGTTCGCGCGGCTCCAGGCCCGCATGGAGCGCATGGAGAGGGAGCTGCGCGCCGAGATCGCCGAGATTCACCGTTCGTACAAGCGGGAGCTCGTCGTCTACGAGCCGGCGTCCCGGCATCCGGCGCCGAGGAGCTGACGTGGACTTCAACAAGCTCACACTGAAATCGCAGGAGGCGGTCGCAGCCGCGCAGGAGCTCGCGCGCCGGCTCGGCAACCCCGAGCTGACCCCCGATCACCTGACCGTCGCGCTGCTCGACCAGGAGCTGCCGCGGACGCTCGTCGACCGCGCCGGCTATGGAACGGCGGAGCTTCGCGCCGAGGCCGAGGCGCGCCTCCGGAACCTCCCGACCGTGTCGGGCGGAGGCGGCCAGCCGCAGGCCTCGGCGGCGTTCAGCCGCGTGCTCGACGGCGCCTTCGACGAGATGCGCTCGCTCGGGGACGAGTACGCCTCCGTGGAGCACGTGCTGCTCGCCCTCGGCGTCGTCCCGCGCGACGCCCTGCTCGAAGTGCTCCAGGACGTGCGCGGCGGGCAGACGGTGACGTCCCAGGATCCGGAGGGGACGTACCAGGCGCTCGAGAAGTACGGCCGCGACCTGACTGCGCTCGCCGAGGCCGGCAAGCTGGACCCCGTCATCGGCCGCGACGAGGAAGTGCGGCGCGTCATCCAGGTGCTCTCGCGGCGGACGAAGAACAACCCGGTGCTGATCGGGGAGCCCGGAGTCGGGAAGACGGCGATCGTGGAGGGGCTCGCGCAGCGGATCGTGGCCGGCGACGTCCCCGAGGGGCTCAAGGGGAAGCGCGTGTGGGCGCTCGACGTCGGCGCGCTGCTCGCGGGAGCGAAGTACCGCGGCGAGTTCGAGGAGCGGCTGAAGGCCGTCCTCGCCGAGATCCAGAACGCGGCCGGCGACATCGTCCTCTTCATCGACGAGCTGCACACGATCGTCGGCGCAGGCGCGGCGGAGGGCGCGGTCGACGCGGCCAACCTGCTGAAGCCGATGC
>JBOHBD010000346.1:0-6054 GCA_050698195.1 Gaiellaceae bacterium | reverse complement strand
GCCCTTGACGAGGTCGGTGAGCATCGACGTCGCCGCCTGGCTGATCGCGCAGCCCCGGCCCTCGAAGCCGACCTCTTCGATCACGTCGCCGTCGCCGAGACGCACCGAGACCGTGACCTCGTCGCCGCAGAGCGGGTTCTGTCCCTCCGCCCGTGCATCCGCCGGCTCGAGCACACCGTGATTGCGGGGATTCTTGTAGTGGTCCAGGATCAGCTCCCGGTACAGCTGATCGAACTCGCCCATGAGCTACCCGAGGCTCGTCTTGACCTTGTGGAGGCCGTCGACCAGCCGGTCGACCTCCTCCTGGATCGAGTAGAGGTAGAAGCTGGCGCGGTTGGTCGCTGCGACGCCGAGCTTTCGCATGAGCGGCTGGCAGCAGTGGTGGCCCGCGCGAATCGCGACTCCGCCGAAGTCGAGTACCTGCGCGACGTCGTGCGGGTGGACGCCGTCGACGTTGAAGGAGACGATCCCGGCGCGACGGTCGGCGGGAGGCCCATACAAGGACACCCACGGCAGCTCGGCGAGGCGCCCGAGCGCGTACCCGGCGAGCTCGTGCTCGTGCTGCTCGATCGCGTCCAGGCCGATCCCCTCGAGGTAGTCGACGGCGGCACCGAAGCCGACCGCTTCGGCGATCGGCGACGTCCCCGCCTCGAACTTGTGCGGCAGGTCGCCCCAGGTCGTCTCCTCGAACTCCACCTTGCGGATCATGTGCCCGCCGAGGTTGAACGGCTCCATCGCCTCGAGCAGCTCCGCGCGGCCCCACAGTGCGCCGACACCGCTCGGGCCGCACATCTTGTGGGCGGAGAAGGCGAGGAAGTCGCATCCGAGCGCCTGCACGTCGATCCTGCGATGAGGTGCAGCCTGTGCGGCGTCGACCACCATCAGCGCTCCCCGCTCGTGAGCCCATGCAGCGAGCCGCTCGACGGGATTGATGGTGCCGAGCGCGTTGGACACGAGGTTGTTCGCGACGACCTTCACCCTGCCGCCACGCTCGATCGTGTCGAGCGCTGCAAGATCGAGCTCGCCGCTGTCGTCGAGCGGAATCATCCTGAACTCAGCGCCCGTTCGCTTGGCGACGTACTGCCAGGGGACGAAGTTCGAGTGGTGCTCGAGCTCGGTGACGAGGACGACGTCGCCCGGCCCGAGGTTGACGAGCCCCCAGGCGTACGCGACGAGGTTCAGCCCCTCGGTCGCGTTGCGCGTGAAGATGACCTCGCGCGCGTCAGTAGCGTTGATGAACGCGCGAACCGACTGACGGGCACCCTCGAACGCCGCCGTCGCCCGCTCGGAAAGAGCGTAGACGCCTCGGTGCACGTTTCCGTACGAGGTCTCGTAGAACCGCTGCATCGCATCCAGCATCTGACGCGGCTTCTGCGCCGTGACCGCCGAGTCCAGATACGCGACCGGCTTTCCGTTGACGATCTCGTCCAGGAAGGGGAAGTCGGCGCGCAGCCTGCCGGCGTCGAGCCTCTTGTCCGTCGTTACGGCCATAGGAGCATCGTACCCCCGGTGGCTCGGGCTACCCGAGATCGACCCGGCCGTTCGTCGCCGCACGCTGGGCGGCACGTCGCTGGCGCTCGACGCTGACCGCAGCGTCCTCGAGGAGCTCGCAGACCCGTTCCATGCGCACCTGCTCCGAGACCTCGGCGAGCAGCTCCAGCTTCACCTCGGGCGCGAGCTCGACGCGACCGGCAAGGACGTACGAGAGCTGTTCCGTCTCGGCTCCCGGTACCTCGACCTGGCTCCCGGTGAGCTCGCGCAGACGGCCGAAGAGGCCGAGCGCACGCTCGACTGCGCCGGCTTCGGCCGACATGCTCTCGTCGAGGAGCGGCTCGACCTCACCGGTGTGAAAGCTCCGCCCGCTCGTCAGCTCGACCAGCCTGAAGCGCTCGCGCCCTTCGACCACGATGTTCATCCGACCGTCTTCGAAGCGGGTCAGCACCTCGACCACCCCCGCGCGCGTACCGATCTCCCGGATTCCGTCGTCGTCGGCGAACACGAACCCGAACTCGCTCTCGTCCTCGAGGCAGTCGCCGATCAGCTCCTGGTAGCGCTCCTCGAAGATGTGGAGCGGCACCTGCTCGGAGGGGAGCAGCACGAGCGGCAGCGGGAAGAGGCCGATCTCCGTCACGATCGCCGGAACGCCGCGAACTCCCACATTGCGCCGCGACCGCTGCCTGCCGGACGCAGCCCCTCCGCTTCCGCCGCTGCGGCGAGCGCAGCCGGCGGATGGAGGAACACGCGGAAGGAGCGGCCGAAGAGCCGCAGCCCCGCGTTCACGAGCCGGAGTCCCATGCGAACCCAGAAGACGTCACGTGGGAAGCTGAGCGCGAGCGTCGATCGCGCGAGGCGCGCGGCGTGACCCGCCAGCTCGACCCCGTCCGGGGTGCAGCAGACGACCCGGTTCATGAGCACGATGTCAGCCGGCTCGACGGTATCCGGCGCTTCGAGCACGTCCGCGACTCGAAACAGCGTGCGCTCCTCGAGTCCCTTCTCCCGCGCGAGCTCGTGCGCATAGCTCTCGTACGCGGCGACGAGCTCGACGACCTCGCCCCGCTCCGCCCCTCGATCGAGCAACTCGGACTGGAGCGTCCCGATCCCGCCGCCGATCTCGAGCACTCTCGCTCCCTCGAGCCCCACCGCCGACACCGCATCGACCATACGGCGCTCGACGCCGTCGAGGCCCTTCTTGCGATAGCGCTCCAAGCTCCTGCGCGCCATGCGAGGCGTGAACATCTCTTCGCACCGTCCCGCTCGGCAGCAGCCGGTCATGGCTCGCGCACAGCCCCTTAGGCGCGCTCGAGGTCGAGGGCGCGCGAGTTGATGCAGTAGCGCTTTCCGGCCGGACCGGGACCGTCGTCGAAGACGTGACCGAGGTGCCCGCCGCACGAGGCGCACTTGACCTCGGTGCGAGTCATCCCATGGCTTCGGTCCGTCTCGGTGGCGACGCTCTCGAGCGTCGCCGGCTCCACGAAGGAGGGCCCGCCCATGCCCGAGGCGAACTTCGCCGCCGCACGGAAGAGCTCCGCGCCGCAGCCGGCGCAGCGGTACGTCCCGGGCGAGTGCTCGTCCCAGTACGCGCCGGTGAACGCCCGCTCGGTTCCCTTGCGGCGAAGGGTCTCGTACTGCTCCGGCGTCAGCCGCGCACGCCACTCGGCGTCTGTCAGCTCTGTATGTTCTCTCATGCACCGAGAGTATCGTCCGAGTACCGTCAGGGCGTGGACGCGGATGCCGTCGAGATCCGGGTGCTGGGCTGCGTGATCGAGAAGCAGCGTACGACGCCGGACGTCTATCCGCTGACGCTCAACGCACTCCGCCTCGCCTGCAACCAGTCGACGAACCGCGACCCGGTCGTGCAGTACGACGAGGCGACGATCCGCTCCGCGCTCGAGCGGCTCTCGCGAAAGGGCTGGGTGCGCCTGGCGAGCGGCTCGGGAAGCCGGGCGGCGAAGTACCGGCACCTGCTCGACGAGGCCGTCGGCGTCTCCGCCGGCGAGCTCTCACTGCTCGCCGTCATGATGCTGCGCGGCGCGCAGACGCCGGGCGAGCTGAAGCTGCGGGCGGAGCGCCTCCACCCGTTCGCGTCGCTCGACGAGATCGGCAGCGTGCTCGACGGGCTGATCGAGCGCGAGCTCGTCGCACGACTTCCCCGCCGACCCGGCCAGAAGGAGCAGAGGTACGAGCAGCTGCTCGGAGGTGACGAGCCTCTCGCGGCGGAGTCGCTTCCCTCGGATTCCGGCGATAACCGAGTCGCCGGTCTCGAGGAACGGCTCGCGCGTGTCGAGGAGCAGCTCGCCTCGCTCCTCGCGGCGCTCGACAAGCCGTGAGCGAGGACTGGACGCAGCTTCAGCCGGACGCCAACCGTCGTCGAGCTCAGGCCTGCGGGATGCGCGCCTCGCGCGCCGAGGCGAGCGCTTCGCGCACCGGCCCGAGCTCGACCCGGTCGAGAACGTCCTGGAAGAACCCGCGGACGATGACTCGCTCGGCCTCCGCGCGCGTGAACCCACGCGTCATCAGGTAGAAGAGCAACTCCCGATCGACCTGTCCCAATGTCGCCCCGTGCGTGCAGCGGACGTCGTTCGCAAGGATCTCCAGGCCGGGGATCGAGTCCGCGTGCGCGGTCTTCGAGAGGAGGAGGTTCCGGTTCTCCTGGTAGGCGTTCGTCTTCTGGGCGCCTTCCTCGACGTGAATCATCCCGCGCCAGACCGTGCGCGCAGCGTCGTTGAGGGCTCCCTTGAAGGCGAAATCGGAGGTCGTCGAGGGAGCCATGTGCTCCTGGAACGTGTCGTAGTCCAGATGCTGGGTCCCGTCTGCGAAGTACGCGCCGGTGACGCGCGAGGTCGCCCCCTGGCCGGCGAGGTCGTTCTGGATCCGCACCTTTCCCTTCGCCGAGCCGAAGCCGCCGGTCACCCAGTCGAGCTCGGCGTCGCGCTCGACCCGTCCGTGGTGCGAGGCGAAGTGCCACGTCGCCCGCGACAGGTTCTGGACGGATATGTACTCGACCTTCGCCCCGTCCCGCACGACGATCTCGACGGCGGCGTTCGAGTAGGAGGAGAGCTCGGGTGACGCGGAGACATACTCCTCGATCAGCACGAACCGGCTCTCCGGCTCGGCGACTACGAGGAGGCGCCAGAAGAGCGAGCCGCCCTCCACGGCGTTCGCGATCCGGACGTAGAGCGGCTTGTCGACGACGACGCCACGAGGGACGTGGACGAGCAGCCCGTGCTTCCACATCGCGGCGTTGTGCGCGGCGAACTTCTCGTCCCACCCGACGAGCGAGTAGAGGAGCTCGTGGTCGTCCGTCAGCGGCTCGAAGCGGATCTCGGCCGGCGCACGGTCGATCTCGATGCCTGCTTCTCCGACATTCGCCGCGCCCGCGACGTCCAAGTCGAGCAGCGACGGTGGCGCCGCGATCTCCCGGGCGCCGTTCGCCGTCCACGCGTCGGGGTCGAAGCCCGCGAGGTCCGTGAAGCGCCAGTGCTCGTCCTTCGTCGTCGGCAACGGGAGCGCCTGGTAGCGCTCGAGGAGCTCAGGCCTCGTCACGGCGCACCTTCGGGGCGTAGCGGCGATGGAGGATGAGGACGTTCCCGTCGGGGTCCTTGACGAAGCCCATGTGACAGACGCCGGAGTCCTCGATGCCGATGACGTCGCCGCCGGCTGCTCGGATCTCCTCGACCGCTGCCTCGACGTCTTCGACCCGCAACGCGATCCCGTTCTCGTTCGGGACGAATGCCTCCCCTTGCTCCTCCGGAAGCCAGAAGCCGAGGGTGACGTTGGGAGCCTCGACCTCGCCCTCCGCGTACTCGCTCTCGGGGAGCCCGACGACGTCTCGGTACCACGCGACGGCGCGTGCGAGGTCACGCGTGGGGACGGAAACGAAGTCGACCTGCTGGACCTGCATCACGAGGTCGCGTCGAAGCGCCGGTGGAGCATGAGCAGGTTCCCGTCGGGGTCATGGAAGAACGCCATGCGGCACACGCTCGTCTGCACGGTCTCACCGTCGAACTCGACGCCCTTGGCCTCGAGCTCGGCTCGTGCAGCGTCGACGTCGGGCACGCGGAGCGCCATGCCGCCGGGGCTGGGCGCGAACGGCTGACCCTGACTGGCGGGGTTGAAGACGTCGAGCGTCACCTGACCGGCTCGGAACTCCATGTCGTCCTCGCCCTCGGACTCGATCTCGAGCCCGAGCACGTCCGAATAGAAGCGCCTCGCCCGGGGGATGTCCTGGGTCAGGAAGGAGACGAAGTCGACGCGCCCGACCTTCACGGGGTCGAGCCGTCGTGGTAGGGCTCGGGCCAGCTCGCGTTCGACCTCGGATCGCGCTCGAGCCCGAGCGTCTCCCCGTAGAACCGCGTCGCCCGCTCCTTGTCGCGAACCGGGATGGACACAAAGTCGACGCGCTCCGCGTCGATCACCCGACAGAGCCCTCCATCTGCAGCTGGATCAGCCGGTTCATCTCGACCGCGTACTCGAGCGGAAGCTCCTTCGTGATCGGCTCCACGAAGCCGGAGACGATCATCGCCGACGCCTCCGCCTCGGAGAGGCCGCGGCTCA
>JBOHBD010000345.1:0-12000 GCA_050698195.1 Gaiellaceae bacterium | reverse complement strand
CCGCAAACCTGCCCCCATCGTAGCGGGCCTGAGATACCTGGCGTCAGTCTGTAGGGGCGTCGTCTTCGACAGCTGAGCGCGAGACGAAACCTGGCTTCAGAGCCTGAAGTACAGTCATCATCTGTTCCCAGGCCTCCTCGGTCACAGGACCTGACGCTTGAAGCGTCACAACCGTCCCGCCCAACAGCGGTAGCTGGATGGGAGGAGGAGCGCCGGGGGTGGGTTTGCGTACGGGAAGCGGCGGGGTCGCCGTCATGCTCACGTTTGGACCAACCTGAGTTTCAGCGGTATCACCATTCTTATCCAGGAGTCTATCAGCCTCAGTGAGCTGTGAAAAGGCCAGAGTCGACCGGAAGATGGTGATGAACTCTGGGATCGCTGTCTCAGCGAATCCCCGCCGTCGTAGTTCAAGCCGAAGCGTGGCGTCTGAGGGAAGTGATCCCTCGTACTGTCGCCAGAGTTCCGCATGAATAGACGGTTTGAGCGCAGCCTCCTTGATCGCCTCTCGGCGCTCCTCGGAGTCCTCTTCGTTCCAGAGGATCGTTAGGGCAAGGTCGGAAAGCCTGGCGCTCTGGCCCTCATACACGAGGAGTCCGTACTTTCTCAAGGCGGCAAGCGCCACGCTTCCCGCACCGCTCCGAGGACTGTATCCCCAGTGGTCGAGAATTGCCTCAAAGGGAGCCGCGTTGCGAGCCTCGTTGTCATAGATCACGCGAGCGCGGTCAATCGCCTGCTCAAGCGTGATTCCGGGGTAGCTCGGGCTTCTGGCACGTTTCTTCCGGCGTGGTGCTTCTGGCGTCTCTGTCTCACTCATGCACGCAGTTTAGCGCCGCGGCCATCCGACCGCAAGAGAAACTTTCTCCTTCTTACTTGACAAAACTGGAGATAAACCGCTACTCTTTATCCATGCAGCACGAACAGAAGGCTCCCCGGTCAGGAAACGCCTTCCGTTCGCCTGCTTCCGATGGGCCTGCCAGGTTTGGGAGTCGGTGCCCTCATCAAGCCCCACTCTCGGGTTCGATTCCCGACAGGTCCACCTATTCCTTCAATGGCCCTCGCGAAGTTGGAGCTTCCGAGGGCCTGACCAAACGAGACGGAGCCTCGCTTGGCAGAGCACAGGATACCAGGGCTTTCCGACCTCATCGCTGATCTCCTGGACTCATCAGAGATCGGCACGCTGGTCACGGAACTTGACGATCTACGCTGGACGGGTCGAAAAGGCTACGGCGCTCGTGCACTCGTCGGCGCTTGTCTCGTGAAATCGCTATACGCGATCCCGACGTGGACTCGCGTCGCGGCACTGATCCTTGAGCACGGCGCTTTGCAGGACGCTCTCGGCGGCTCGCCCTCGCATTGGGCGATGTACCGCTTCTCGGTCAAGCTCCGCAAGCAGAAGCCGCTGTTCGACGCCTGCCTCGTCCGCGTCAGTGAGTCGCTTCGCGAGCGGTTCCCCGACATGGGGCGCAATGTGGCTATCGACGCCTCCGACATGCCCGCCTACGCGAACGGCCAGCGGTTCGTGAGCAAGGGCGGTCGCGAGCGCGAGCGGTTCTCCGACCCCGATGCCTCGTGGGGACACCGCTCCGCTGTCTCGACTCGAAAGGGTGGCGGCTTCTACGGCTACAAGATCCACGCGGCCGTCTGCGCGCGTACCGATCTTCCCCTGGCGTGGCAAGTGCAGTCCGCGCGTCACCACGAGGCGCTGTATGCGCTTCCGCTGCTCGACGCGGTTCGCGCTCGGGGCTTCTCGCCTGAGACTTGCATCATGGATAAGGGCTATGACTCGCGCGCGACCCACGACGGCTGCGAGGAACGGGAATGCCGTCCGATCATCGCTCAGATTCAGGCGCGGAATGCACGGACGCCTGACGACGTACCGACCTGCGAGCACGGCCGCTGGACGTTCGCCGGGGCTGACTTCAAGCGCAAGGCGACGAAGTGGCGCTGCCCGTCCGGTGCCTGTCAGCCGAAGTCCGTTTGGCTCAAGGCCGACCGCCGAAACCCACTCGTGCCGCGCGAGACGAAGCGGTGGCGTGAGCTCTACCGTGGCCGCGCCGCCGTCGAGCGCGAGTTCGGCCGCTTGAAGCAGGAGTACGGACTGGCCCCGCTCCGGGTTCGCGGACTTGAGCGTGTCGCACTTCACGCCGATCTCTGCATCCTCGCCACGCTCGCGCAGGCACTCGCCCGAGCGCGAGCAGTATCGCTCGCCGCGTAGGCTGCGGGAACGAACTACCTAACGACTAGAGAACGCCTTACGATGCGCCGGTATCGTGCTTCGGTGCGTCCGGTTTCTTTTCGAGCCCCAGCCACTTCTTGATCTTGGCGATGAAGTTGCCCATAGACGCGATACTACGCGCTCTCTGGCGTTTCGCTAATCGTTTCGCCAACCCCTCCTAGGTCGTTCCGCGCTTCGACCTGCGGAAGAGGCTTCCGGCCCCCCGAGCGCCCTCGTTCGCGGCGGGCGTGTCCGGCTTGTCCGGCTCCTTCGGGCTCCGCTCGGTCGGGAAGATCTTGATCACGGTGAACGTGATCGCGGCGGCAAGCCCGACGATGCCGGCGATGTAGCCGGCGAGGAGGAGTAGCCCGAGGACCTCGTCCAAAGCCGCCGTAGAATAGCGCCGTGCCCGAGCGACGGACCACGCACACGCGGACGGAACCCGGCTAGTGCCGCGCGCGTGCGTGATCGTCCTCGACGCCGTCGGGGCGGGAGAGTTGCCCGACGCCGCAGAGTACGGGGACGAGGGATCGAACACATTGGGCAACGTCGCCCGCGCCGTCGGCGGCCTCGACCTGCCCAATCTGGAGGCGCTCGGCCTCGGAAACGTGATGCCGCTCGAAGGCTGTCCGCCTCAGCCCGGCGCGCCCGCCGTCGCGGGTCGGCTCCTCGAGCGCTCGAAGGGGAAGGACACGACGACCGGCCATTGGGAGCACATGGGGATCGTCACCCCGACGGCGTTCCCCACGTATCCGCACGGCTTCCCCGACGAGATCATCGACCCGTTCATGAACCAGACCGGGCGCGGGGTGCTCGGCAACAAGCCGGCCTCGGGGACGGAGATCATCCAGGAGCTGGGCGAGGAGCACCAGCAGACGGGGAAGTGGATCGTCTACACGTCTGCCGACTCCGTCTTCCAGGTCGCCGCGCACGAGGACACGATCCCGCTCGAGGAGCTCTACGCGGGCTGCGGCGTGGCACGCGAGCTCCTGACCGGCCGGCATGCGGTCGGGCGCGTGATCGCGCGGCCGTTCACCGGCGCGCCCGGGAACTACGCGCGGACGCCGAACCGCCACGACTTCTCGCTCGAGCCGCCCCGCCCGAACTACCTGACGACGGTCCGCGACGCCGGGAGCACCGTGTACGGCGTCGGCAAGATCAACGACATCTTCGCGGGTTCCGACATCGACGAGTCGCATCCCACGAAGTCGAACGTCGAAGGGATCAACGCGACGATCGAGCACCTGGAGCGCATCGACGCGGGCCTCGTCTTCGTCAACCTCGTCGAGACGGACATGCTCTGGGGACACCGCAACGACCCCGAGAACTTCCACCGCTGCCTCCAGGACTTCGACCGCCGCCTTCCGGACATCCTGGAGGCGCTCCGGCCGGGCGATCTCCTGATCCTCACCTCGGACCACGGCTGCGACCCGACGACGCCGTCGACCGACCACTCCCGCGAGCACGCGCTCCTGCTCGCGTATGCGGCGGGGCGAAACGCCGCCGGGCGCCAGCACGAGGAGGGTGAGTTCGCGGACGTGGGCGCGACGGTGAACGCCTGGCTCGGGGGCAAGACCCCTGGCCGCCGGCTCCCCGGCCGCCAGATCGAGCTGTGAGCCTGAGCGATCCCGAGGTCGTCGCCGGCGAGTACGCAGCCGAGACAGGCCTGCTCGCCCGGCGCTCGATCTACGAAGACAGCGAGGGGCCGGACGCACGCGAGGTCGTCTGGCGGCATGTCGCCGAGGCGAACCCGGCGCGGGTGTTGGAGGTCGGCCCGGGGCCTGGTGAGCTCTCGGAACGCATCGCGCACGATCTGGGGGCCTCGATCGTGGCCGTCGACGTGTCACCGCGGATGGTGGAGCTGACGCGGGCACGTGGGATCGACGCGCTCATCGGCGATGTCCAAGCGCTGCCATTCGCGGACGGCGAGTTCGATCTGGTCGTCGCCGCGTGGGTGTTGTTCCACCCCGCCGACCTCGACCGAGCCCTGGCCGAGATCGCCAGGGTGTTGCGGCCGGGCGGTCGGCTCGTCGCTGCGACCAACAGCGGACACCACCTCGAGGAGCTATGGGAGCTCGTCGGCGGTCACGCCTCGTACTCGTTCTCGGCCGAGAACGGCGAGCGCGCGCTGCGGGCGCACTTCGACTCGGTCGAGATCGAGCCGGTCGAGGGTTGGGTGACCTTCGCGGACACGGCCTCGGCTCGTGACTACGTCGCGTCGTCGATCGTCTGCACGCACCTCGCTGAGCTCGTACCAGAACTGGGAGCTCCGCTCCGTGCGCGCCGGCGGAACGCGATCTTCGTCGCGGGGAAGGCAGTGTGATCCGGCCGGCCGAGCTCATCGAGCGGAAGCGGAACGGCGCCGAGCTCGCCGACGACGAGATCGCCGAGCTCGTCCTCGGCTACACGCGCGGCGAGATTCCCGACTACCAGATGGCCGCCTGGTGCATGGCCGTCTACTTCCGCGGGCTCTCCGGGCGTGAGACCCACGCGCTGACCGACGCGATGATCCGCTCCGGGGAGACGCTCGACCTCGGCTCCGCGCTCGGGCGGCGCGTCGTCGACAAGCACTCGACGGGTGGAGTCGGGGACAAGACCTCGCTCGCAGTCGGCCCGATCGTTGCCGCCTGCGGCGTGCCGTTCGGGAAGATGAGCGGGCGCGGCCTCGGGCACACTGGCGGTACGCTCGACAAGCTCGAGTCGATTCCCGGCTATCGCGTCGAGCTGTCGACCGAGGAGTTCGTCCAGCAGGTGCGCGAGGTCGGCCTCGCGATCATCGGGCAGACCGGTGACCTCGTCCCAGCGGACAAGCAGCTCTACGCGCTCCGGGACGTGACCGCGACGGTCGACATCGTCCCCCTCATCGCCTCGTCGATCATGTCCAAGAAGCTCGCCGCCGGAGCGGACGCGATCGTCCTGGACGTGAAGGTGGGGGACGGTGCTTTCATGAAGACGCTCGACGACGCGAGGATCCTCGCCGAGCAGATGGTCGACCTCGGGCACAGGGCGAGCCGCGAGGTCGTCTGCCTGCTGACCGACATGGATCAGCCGCTCGGCGCGGCGGTCGGGCACGCGCTCGAGGTCCGAGAGGCCGTGGCGACGATCACCGGCCACGGACCCGAGGACTTCGCCGAGCTCGTGCTCGATGCCTGCGGGCGGCTGCTCGCACTGTCCGACCTCGGGGTCGATCTCGAGGAGGGAAGGCTGCGGGCCCAGCGGGCGCTGGCGGACGGCTCGGCGCTCCACGCCTACGAGAGGTGGATCCGCGCCCAGGGCGGCGACCCCGACCTCGCAGCGCTCCCGCAAGCGCCCGTCGTGCGTGAGGTGAGCGCGACCCGTGACGGAGTCGTGACGAGGCTTCGTGCCCTGGGGATCGGCATCGCCGCGCTCGAGCTGGGCGGAGGACGGCGTACGAAGGACGACGAGATCGACCACGCCGTCGGCGTCGTCTGCCACGTGAAGCGTGGCCAGCACGTCGCACGCGGGCAGCTGCTCGCGGACATCCACGCGCGGGACGAGGCCTCTGCGGACAGGGCCGTCGGAGCCGTGCTGGAGGCATACGAGATCGGCGACGAGCCGCCGCGGGCACACGGCCTCCTGCTCGACGTGATCCAGTAGCGCTTCGAGGCATGCCGGAGCTCCCGGAGGTCGAGACGATCCGTGTGCAGCTCGCGCCGAGGCTCGTGGGGCGGACGCTCGAGCGCGTCGAGATCTTCGATCCCCGGCTCACTCGCCCGATCGACCTCTTCGAGGTCGCGGAGGAGCTCGAGGGCGATCGCGTCGTCGCTGTCGAGCGGCGCGGGAAGTACCTCGTCCTCCGCCTCGAGAGCGGCCTCGCTCTGCTCGTCCACCTGCGCATGACCGGGAGCTTCGGGTTCGAGCCGGTGAGCCACGAGCGCGCGGTGCTCGAGCTCGACGACGGCACGAGGCTCGTGTACCGGGACGTACGGCGGTTCGGGACCTGGCTCGTGCTCGAGGATGCCGAGCTCGACCCGTACCTGGCGGCCAAGCACGGCCCGGAGCCGCTCGGCGCGCACTTCACGACGGGGGGACTCGCGGCCAAGCTGGCCGCGCGCCGGGCGGCGCTCAAGTCGGTGCTCCTCGACCAGCGCGTCGTCGCCGGCCTCGGGAACATCTACGCCGACGAGGCGCTCTGGCGGGCGCGAGTCAGCCCGCTGCGGCCCGCGGAAAGCATCGACCCGAGCGAGGTTCGCCGCCTGCACCGGGCGATCCGGGCGGCGCTGCGGACAGGGATCGAGCGGCAGGGCTCGACGCTACGGGATTACGCCACGCCGGAGGGCTTCGCCGGCGCGATGCAAGAGAGGTTCCGCGTGTACGGGCGCGACGGTCAGCCGTGCCCCCGCTGCCGGACGCCGATCGCGAAGGCGCGAGTCGGCGGTCGAGGGACGTGGTTCTGCCCGCGCTGCCAGCCGTTGCCCCGGCCGTCGACCTAGTGTCGTACGATACGAGTCATGGTCACGAGCACCGCTGTCTGCTCCCAGTGCGGACGCGAGGCGCCCACCGAGCCGGACGAGCTCGCGAGCTGGCGGCACGGGGAGCTGGCGCTCGAGGAGGAGGTTGGCGAAGGTCTCCTGCTCTGCCCCGAGTGCGACGCCGAGGACCGCGAGCGCGCGTTCGACGAGGGCGACGCGGGATAGTGTCGGCACCCATCCGGCCTAGACTTGGCCGCGTGGGGCGCACGTACGAGACGGAGGCGGTCGTGCTGCGGTCGTTCCGCTTCGCCGAGGCCGACCGCGTCCTCCACCTCTACACGCTCGACCGCGGTCGCGTCGGCGCGATCGCGAAGGGAGTCCGCAAGACGACGTCACGCTTCGGAGGCCGGCTGGAGCCCTTCTCGCACGTCGAGCTCCTGCTCCACCAGGGCTCCGGGGAGCTGCACACGGTCACCGGGGCGTCGCTCGTCGACGCGCATCGGCCCGCTCGCGAGGATCCGTACAGGCTTTCCGTCGGCCTCGTCGGCGCCGAGGCGATGCTGCGCCTCTACGTCGAGGAGGAGCGGAACGAGCGCGCGTTCGAGGCGCTGACGCGCTTCCTCGAGGCGCTCGACGGACTGGCGGACGGGATGCGGGGCCGCGCGGCGCTCGACGCGCTGGCGCTGGCATTCCAGCTCAAGCTGCTCTGGCTCTCCGGGTACGTGCCGCACGTGGAGACGTGCGTCGAGTGCGGCGGCTCGGACGAGCTCGTCGGCTATCTCCCGCGCTCGGGCGGCGCCGTGTGCTCCGGCTGCGCTCCGACCGAGACCGTGCTGCTCTCTCCAGAGGGCTTTCGCGGCATCGCCGCACTGCTCCGCACACCCCTCGCGGCTGCGCACGGGCTCGGGCTGGGCGAGCGGGCGGCGCGCGACGCGCTCGCGGTCGTCGTCGCCTCGTACGAGTTCCACGGCGGCTTCCGCCTGCGGACGCTGTCGGCGTGATCGTTCGGCCGGCGCCTGGGTGCAAGCAACACGAAGGACAAGGGTCTGACCCTGGGCATGGCCGAAATGGACGCCTGAGAGTGCGCCGAGAGCGTGTCGAGTTGTGCACGTCTTCCACGGCAAGACGGTGAAGCGTTCGCTCGGAGACGGGTACGAGCTCGACGACGATCCTGCGCGCATCGACCGCGAGGCCGTCCACCGCTACCTGAGCGAGGAGTCGTACTGGGCGAAGGGTCGAGCCCGCGACGTCCAGGAGGAGCTCGTCGACGGCGCCGCACGCGTCGTCGGCCTCTACCACGACGACCGCCAGGTCGGCTTCACGCGCACGCTCTCGGACGGACACGTGCAGTCTTATCTCGCGGACGTGTATGTGCTCGCCGAGCATCGAGGGCGCGGCCTCGGCGTCGAGCTCGTCCGGTTCAGCGTCGACCAGGGCCCGCTTGCGACCACGAGGTGGTTCCTCCACACAGCGGACGCGCACGACCTGTACCGGAAGCTCGGGTTCGCCAGGCCGAGCGACAACGCGCTCGAGCGCTGAGGTCTACGCGTCCAGGACAGGGAGGACGACTCGCTCGAGCTCCCGGGGCACCTCGAAGCCAAATCCGCGCTCGAGCCGGCTTCGCGCGTCCAGGTACGCCCTCGTCGCCTCCGCGACCGACCGCGCTTCCTCTCGAGCCCCGATCGGCCGCAGCAGGAGCTCCTGCAGGTCGTGCAGGCTCGCCTGCAGGACGTCGTCGCGGCCTCCGCGCCGCTTTTGCTCGAGCCAGAGGATCCAGTCCCAGAAGTGCACGTCGATCTCATCCAGGGTGTCGGGAGAGACGCTCCACGCGGGGGACCACTCGCGCTTCTGGTCCAGGAAGAGGAGGTCGATCTTGGCCGGCCCCGGCAGCACGAGCATGTAGCACGCATGGGATGCGAAACGATCCCACTGCTGGGCCACCGCCCCGAGCGGCGCGACGAGGCGTGGGAGGTCGCGGGCGACGGCGGCGAAGTCGTGGGCCTCGACCGAGAAGTCCCAGTCGGAGAGCTCGTGCGCCCCACCGTTCGCCCGCGACCCGATCCGGCGTACCTCGTGGACCGAGGGGTGCCTGCCACCAAGCGCCGCGGGAACCGCCAGCGCGACGTCCATCACTCGTCCTTCGTCGTCTTCCAGTCCTCCGCGAGCCGGTCCTGGACAACGGCGCGCGCGCCCGAGATCGGGATCCGGTCCTGCGCGAGCGAGTCGCGGTCGCGGATCGTGACCGTGTCGTCCTCGAGCGTCTGCTCGTCGATCGTGAGCGCGTACGGCGTGCCGATCTCGTCCT
The DNA here is from genome assembly GCA_050698195.1 of Gaiellaceae bacterium. Lineage (GTDB taxonomy): Bacteria > Actinomycetota > Thermoleophilia > Gaiellales > Gaiellaceae > GMQP-bins7. The sequence continues at coordinate 3,047 of JBOHBD010000345.1, read as the reverse complement.
GGCGGCGGTAGCGCCGTCCGATCTGGCCCGAGTCGTCGTACTCCGCGACGACCGCCCGGCGGAGCTCCTCGTACAGGAAGCGGGCTTTCCCGGACATGTCCTCGTTGCGCGGAATCAACGGCAGCACCGCGACCTTGACCGGGGCGAGCGCGGGGTGCAGGCGCAGCACGGTCCGCTGCCGGTCGGCGACCTCCTCCTCGTCGTACGCGTCGACCATGAACGCGAGCATCGACCGGTTGACGCCGAGCGCGGGCTCGACGACGTGCGGTGTGTAGCGCTCGTCGCCGTCCACCCACTCGAGCTTCGTGCCCGAAGCCTCGGTGTGCGCGCGCAGGTCGAAGTCGCCGCGACGTGCGATCCCCTCGAGCTCCGACCACCCGATCGGGAAGAGGTACTCGATGTCCGAGGTGGCGCTCGAGTAGTGCGAGAGCTCCTCCTGCTCGTGCGGGCGGACGCGGAGGTGGCTCCCGCGGATCCCGTAGCGCAGGTGCCAGGCGACCCGCTCCTCGACCCAGTAGCGGAACCACTCCTCCGCGTCGGCCGGCGGGACGAAGTACTCCATCTCCATCTGCTCGAACTCGAGCGTGCGAAAGATGAAGTTGCCCGGGGTGATCTCGTTGCGGAACGCCTTCCCGACCTGCGCGATGCCGAACGGCGGCTTGCGTCGCGCGATCTGGGCGACGTTCTTGAAGTTGACGAAGATGCCCTGCGCCGTCTCCGGGCGCAGGTACGCGTCGAGGCCGGTCTCCTCGACCGCGCCGATCCTCGTACGGAACATGAGGTTGAACTGCCGCGGCTCGGTGAGGTCGCACTTCTCGATCTCGCCCGGGTGCTTGCTCGGCCTCGCGCCGCACTCGGACGCGTCGAGCTGGTCGGCCCGGTAGCGGCGTTTGCAGAAGCGGCAGTCGACGAGCGGGTCGGCGAACCCCGTGACATGGCCCGACGCCTCCCAGACCGACGGGTGCAGGATGATCGAGGAGTCGAGGGCGACGATGTCGTCGCGCTCGCGCACCATCGCCTCGAGCCAGCGCGCCTTCACGTTCTCCTTCAGGAGCACGCCGTAGTGCCCGTAGTCGTACGCGGAGCCGAGTCCGCCGTAGATCTCCGAGGACGGGAAGACGAACCCGCGGCGGCGCGCAAGCGAGACGATCTTGTCCATCGTCACGACGTCCGGCATCGCCGAGACGTTACTGGTGTCCCGCGACGAGGGGGTTCAGCGACGCGTGCCGACCGTGAGCAGATACTCGCGGGGGTGCACGACACCGTCGCCGTCGCGGTGGGCTTCGAAGAAGTCGATCCAGGTCTGGCGGAAGTCCTCTCGCCGATCCGGGTCGAGCGCTTCCGCGACGGTCTTCGTGGGACCGTAGGACGACGAGAACAGCTCCCAGTACGCCTCTCCGGACTCGATGACCAGCGTCGACACGTGCTCTTCGAACTCCAGCACGAACGCGTCGTCGAGCAGGGCGCGAACGTGCTCCTCGCGACCCCAGTCGAACGGGTTACCCGCGCCGGGCGCGGGCGAGGGTAGGAACGGCCCCATCATCCGGAACATCCGTCCGAGCCCGCCCTCGGGCGTCCAGCACGCGAGTGCGATGCGACCACCTGTCCGGGTGACCCGTGCGAGCTCGCCCGCGACGGCGACGTGGTCGGGCGCGAACATGACTCCGCAGGTCGAAGTCACGACGTCGAAGCTTGCGTCGTCGTACGTCATGTCCTCCGCATCGCCGACCTCGAAGCGCACCGTCACGCCTCTCTCGGCCGCAAGCTCGCGGGCCGTGTCGATGAGCGCCGGCGCGAGGTCCATTCCCACGACGTCGGCCCCGCGCTCGGCAGCCAGCAGCGCGAGCGCACCCGTTCCAGTGGCGGCGTCGAGAAGCCTGTCGCCGGGCTTCGGATCCATGCGGTCGACGACGAGCGAGTGGATGTCGCGAATGGTGCTCGTGATCCGCTCGTACGGCCCGTTTCCCCACATCACGCTCTGACGGGCTTTGAGCTCCGTGAATGCCATCGTCTCCTCCGTCGTTCTGCTCGGCGCCGAAGCATACGCGCGCTCGGGCGATAGCCTCCCGCCGTGAGCGAGCAGGACTCGGCCCGTGTTCCCGTCGAGCTGCACATCGTCTCGGACTCGACCGGAGAGACGGCGCAGCGGCTCGTGCTCGCGCTCGAGGCGCAGTTTCCCGACCAGCCGTTCGCCGAGGTCCGGCACCCGCGCGCGGAGAGCGTCGAGGATCTCCACGTCGCCGTGCAGCAGGCCCGCGGCCGCCCCGCGGTGATGGTCTACACGCTCGTCGCACCCGACCTCCGCGACGCGATGCGCCAGCTCTGCCGCCGGGCCCGGGTCCACTACTGCGACCTCCTCGGGCACCCGATCGACTCGATCTCACGCGTTGCCGGGGTGGCGGCACGGATGGAGCCGGGCGTGCGGGCGCCCCTCGACGCCTCGTACTTCAAGCGGATCGAGGCGATCGAGTTCGCGGTCAAGTACGACGACGGGATGGGGAGGGGGCTGGACGAGGCGGACGTCGTCCTCGTCGGCGTCTCTCGCACCTCGAAGACGCCGCTCTCGATCTACCTCGGCTACCTCGGCCACAAGGCCGCGAACATCCCCGTCGTGCGAGGGATCGAGCTGCCGGAGGAGCTCTTCGAGATCGACCCGGCGAAGATCGTCGGCCTGACGATCGATGCCGAGCGCCTGCTCGACATCCGAACCGCCCGCGTCCGCAGCATGGGGGCTTCCCGCAAGCGGTACGCGGAGCTGGAGGTCATCTACGGCGAGCTCGAGGAGGCCTCGGCGCTCCACCGCAGGCTCGGCTGCCCCGTGATCGACGTCTCCGAGCTCTCGGTGGAGGAGACGGCGATGCGGATCCTCCGGCTCGTCGAGAAGCGCAAGCGTACGGCGAGAGCATGAGCGACGACCCGAGACCCTACGGCGCGCCCGGCGAGCCCCCGTTGCCGCACCCGTTCAGGCCGCCGCCCGGCGGCCGGGGCGATCTCCGTGAGAAGGGCTGGGCCCCGCCGGGACGCCTCGCGCTCTGGTGGTTCCTGCT
>JBOHBD010000344.1:0-5475 GCA_050698195.1 Gaiellaceae bacterium | reverse complement strand
AGCTGCCGGAGTTCCCGCGCTCGGTGCTCGAGGCACTCAGGCAGCCGCTCGAGGACGGCGTCGTCGCGGTGGCGAGGGTCGGAGGCCACGCGCTGTTCCCGGCGCGGTTCCAGCTCGTCGGGACGATGAACATGTGCCCGTGCGGCGCGCGCGGCGATCCCGCGGTCGAGTGCAGCTGCACGCCGCAACGTCTCGCCGCCTACCGCGAGAAGCTCTCGCGGGCGTTACTCGACCGCTTCGACCTCGCGGTCGCCATGCCGCGCCCGCGTGCCGCCGAGCTCGCCGCCCCTCCGGGTGAGGGCTCGCTCCCCGTGCGCGACCGGGTCGAACAGGCACGCGGGCGGCTGCGGGTTGCGCTTCCGCGGCGGACGGAAGCCGCTTCCGAGCTCCTCTCGAGCGCGGTCGAGCGCTTGCCTCTCTCGGGACGTGGCCGGGTACGCGTCGCGCGGGTGGCGCGTACGATCGCCGCGCTCGCCGGCGCGGACGAGGTCGGCCCGCCGCACGTCGCCGAGGCGCTGTCCTACAGGATGCCGGCCGCGTGACCGAGATCCGGCGCCTGCGACGGCGCGACGCCGGCTTCCCGGAGCTCCTCGCGGCGATCCACGACCCGCCTCCGGCGCTCTACCTGCGTGGAGGAGGTGAGGACGCGATCCTCTCTCGTCCTGCGGTGGCGGTCGTCGGGGCACGCGCGTGCTCGGCGTACGGCCGCTCTGTGGCGCGCTCCCTGGGTCGCGAGCTGGCGGCGGCGGGACTCGTCGTCGTCAGCGGCATGGCTCGCGGGATCGACGGAGAGGCGCATCGCGGCTCGCTCGAGGCCGACGGGGCGGCCCTTGCCGTCCTCGGCTGCGGCATCGACCGGGATTACCCCGCCGCCCACGCGGAGCTCGCACGCCGGATCTGCGAGCGCGGGCTCGTCGTGTCCGAGTACGAGGTCGGTGTCGAGCCCGCCCCGTGGCGCTTCCCGGCCCGCAACCGGATCATCGCGGGCCTCTGCGGGGCGACCGTCGTCGTCGAGGCCCGCGAGCGGAGCGGCGCCCTCATCACCGCCGACTTCGCGCTCGAGGAAGGACGAGACGTATTGGCTGTTCCGGGAGAGATCACGTCGTCGCTGTCCGCGGGAACGAACGCGCTGCTCCGCCTCGGCGCGGCGCCGGTGACCTGTGCGGGGGACGTCCTCGAGCTCTTCGACCTCGTCCGGCCGGAGCCGGAGGGCGTGCCGCTGGGCTCCCGCGCCGAGACACTGCTCGCGCACCTGCGCGACCGGGCGCTGACCGCCGACGAGCTCGTCCGGTCGTCCGGCGTCGATCCGGCCGAGGCATCCGCTGCGCTGATCGAGCTCGAGCTCGCGAGGAGGGTGGCGCTCGAGGACGGGGTCTATCGCGTCTCGGTCTAGGATCGGGCCCCGTGTATACGACGTCCTACTGGCTCCGGGAGCCGCACGAACCGATTCCGCACGTGCGCCTCGGCAGGTCACCCGAGGTCGCCGTCGTCGGCGGCGGGATCACGGGCTGCTCGTGCGCGCTGACGCTGGCGGAGGCCGGCGTGCGGGTTCGCCTGTACGAGGCGCGTGAGATCGCAGGCGGCGCGAGCGGGCGGAACGGAGGGTTCGCCTTACGCGGCGGTGCCGCTCCCTACCCGGTCATGGTCGAGTCGATCGGCCGCGAGCACGCGGCGGCGCTCTGGCGCTGGACGGAGCAGGCTGTCGCCGACCTCGCCCGGCTGGCCGGAGATGCGTTCCGGCCTACGGGCAGCTTGCGGCTCGCGTGCGATGAGGAGGAGACCGCCGAGCTCGAGGCCGAGCTCGAGGCGCTTCGGGCCGACGGCTTCGCCGTCGAGTGGCGCGACGAGCTTCCACACGCGCTCACCGCGAAGTACGCGGCCGCGATCTTCCATCCCGACGATGGCGTCCTCCAGCCGGCTCGGGTCGTTCGGCGGCTCGCGGCTCGAGCGGCTCACGCGGACGTCGAGATCTTCGAGCACACGCGCATCGGCGCGACAGACGAGACCGACGCGGAGACGGTTGTCGTGGCGACGGACGGCTATCCGAGCGGGCTCCTTGGTGAGCTCGAAGGGTTGATCGTCCCGACGCGAGGCCAGGTGATCGCCACCGAGCCTGTGCCCGAGCGGCTCTTCGAGATCCCGCACTACGGCCGTCATGGCTTCGACTACTGGCAGCAGGCGCCCGACGGGCGCATCGTCGCGGGAGGCTTCCGCGACGTCTCTCTCCAGGAGGAGTTCACCGCGGAGGAGGTGACGACCGAAGCCGTCCAGCGCGCGCTCGAGGCGTTCGTCCAATCCCTCGTCGGGCGACCGCTCCGCGTCGACCACCGCTGGGCGGGGATCTTCGGGATGGTCTTCGACTTCCTCCCGGTCGTCGGTCGCGTGCAGGGTTGCCAGGGTCTCTGGGTCGCCGGCGGATACTCCGGCCACGGGAACGTGCTCGGCTTCGCGTGCGGCAGGCTCGTCGCGAACGCGATCCTCGGCGAACGCGAGCCGCTGCTCGATCTCTTCGAGCCCAGCCGCCTCCTCGGGCCTACAGCCTGATCTCGGACACGTCGAGCTCGCTTCTCTTCGCGAGCGCGGCCTTCGCGATCGCGAGGTCCTGGATCGCGAGTCCCGTCGAGTCGAAGAGGGTCACGTCATCGGCCTCCCTTCGCCCTCGAGCGGTGCCGGTGAGGACTGCGCCCAGCTCGGTCACGTCGGCAGCCGTGACGACACGGGCCTCCGCGCCGCCCGCCAGCTCGCCGCCGTGGCTCGCCTGCTCCCAGTCGTCGCAGAAGAGAGTCGCGCGGTGCAGCTCCTCGATCGCGACCTCCGCCTTGCCTGGCCCGTCGGCGCCCATCAGCGAAACGTGCTGGCCCGGCTGGAGCGATCCCGGCGTATAGAGGACCTCCCGGCCGGGAGTGACGGTGGCCACGACGTCGCACGCCAGCGCGTCGTCGGCGCTCGAAGCGACGTCGACCCCCAGGCGCTCGGCCACCTCGTGGCGCCGCGTCTCGTCGACGTCCCAGACGACGGGCTTCGCTCCGCGCGCGACGAACATGCGGGCGGTCTCCGCGCCGTTGACGCCGCAGCCGACGACGGCGTACGTCGAGGCGCCCGGGCGGCAGAGCGTGTCCGCAGCGAGTGCCGCGGCGGCGGCCGTGCGAAGCGCAGTGACGGCGGCGGCGTCGAGCACCGCCAGCAGGCGGCCGTCCTCCGCGTCGGAGAGCAACACGAGACCCGTCACCGTCGGCAGCCCGCGGGCCGGGTTCGCGGGAAACGACGTCACCCACTTGAGCAGCGCATGGCCGCCTCCGAGCGCCGGCATCGCCCGGAAGTCGCCGGCGGGGTGGTTGGCCACGTAGACCTTCGGCGGCATCGACCACTCGCCACGGGCGTACGCGACGAACGCGTCCCGCACTGCGGCGTATGCCTCGAGTGGGCTGACCGCCGTCTCGACGTCGCGTGCGCTGAAGACCGGGACACGCACGACGCCGAGCGTATCGCGGCATGTAACAAGTTGTTACTTGGCGGGTCCGGGCGCGATACGGCTCACCGCCGGGCTCCGGTCGCGTAGCTCGACCGGGACGCTCGTTGGTCTATGCGGCCTTGACGGCGCTCACGAGCTTCAGCACGGAGTCCTTCGCGTCTCCGAAGAGCATCGTCGTCTTCGGGTCCAGGTAGAGGTCGTTGTCGATTCCGGCGAAGCCCGGCCGCATCGAGCGCTTGAGGACGACGATGCTCGCCGCCTTGTCCACGTCGAGGATGGGCATGCCGTAGATCGGGCTCCCCGGATTGCTGCGGGCGGCCGGGTTCGTCACGTCGTTCGCGCCGATGACGAGCGCGACGTCCGTCTGGGCGAACTCGGGGTTGATCGCGTCCATCTCGAAGAGCTGCGTGTACGGGACGTTCGCCTCCGCCAGCAGGACGTTCATGTGGCCCGGCATGCGTCCGGCCACCGGGTGAATCGCGTACTTCACGTCCACGCCGCGCTCCTCGAGCACGTCGGCGAGCTGGCGGACGTCGTGCTGCGCCTGCGCGACTGCCATCCCGTACCCGGGAACGACGATCACCTTGCGCGCGAACGAGAGCTGCACGGCGACGTCCTCGGGCGTCGTCGAGCGAACGGTGCGCCCGTCGTCCGTGCGTCCGGCGCCCGCGCCGGTCTGCACCTGGCCGAAGGCGCCGAAGAGCACGTTGGCGACCGAGCGGTTCATCGCCTTCGCCATCAGCAAGGTCAGCAGCGTTCCCGCCGCCCCCACGAGCATCCCGGACACGATGAGCACAGTCGAATCGAGGACGAAGCCCGTCGCGGACGCGGCCAGGCCGGTGAACGCGTTCAGGAGCGAGATCACGACGGGCATGTCTGCCCCGCCGATGGGGAGGACGAACATCACGCCGAAGAGGAGCGCGAGCGCGATCAGCGCGTAGAGCACCCACTGCTCCTCGACACCCGCCACCGCCGCGATGCCCAACGCGGACGCGCCTCCGAGGACGAGGATGTTGACGACGTTCTGCGCGGGGAAGACGATCGGCCGGCCGCTGACGAGCTCCTGGAGCTTCGCGAAGGCCACGACCGATCCCGCGAACGAGATCGACCCGATCAGCGCGGAGAGGACGATCGAGACGGTCTCGTCCCAGACCGGATCCAGCGCGTTGTGCCACTCGGAGAGCGCGACCAGCGCCGCCGCGCCGCCGCCCACGCCGTTGAAGATCGCGACCATCTGGGGCATGGCGGTCATGCGGACGGTCCTGGCGCCCACGACGCCGACGACCGTGCCGACGACCAGGCCGACGACGATCAGCGCCCAGTTCCCGAGGCCTTCGAACAGGAGCGTGGTCGCGATCGCGACGAGCATCCCGAGGCCGCCGATCCAGTTCCCCTTGCGCGCGTGGCGCGGCGACGCGAGGAACTTCAGCGCAACGATGAAGCAGGCGATCGGGATGAGGTAGAGCAGCGCGAGGACGTCGGGATCGGAGATCACTCCCCGTCCTCCCGCTTCGGGTCCGGCCGCCGCTTGAACATGCCGAGCATCCGGTCCGTCACGAACCAGCCGCCGACGACGTTCGCCGTCGCGAGCACGAGCGCGGCGAAGCCGGCGACCTTCGTGAACGTGTCGTCCGCGCCTCCCAGGACGAGGATCGCGCCGACGATCACGATGCCGTGGATGAAGTTCGTCCCCGACATGAGCGGGGTGTGCAGCATCGTCGGGACCTTCGAGACCACCTCGAAGCCGAGGAACGCGGCGAGGACGAGGATCGTCAGCTCGAGGACGAAGGTGAGCTGGCTCACGAATTCCCCTCGGGCAGCGTGACGCAGGCGCCGCTCGTGATCTCGTCGTCCCAGTCGAGCGTGAGCTCGCCGCCCGGCGCGAGATGCGCGAGCAGCGCGCCCACGTTGCGCGAGTAGAGCTGGCTCGCATGGAACGCCATCGAGGACGGCAGGTTCGTCGAGCCGATGATCGTGACGCCCGCGTGCTCGACGTCCTCGCC
>JBOHBD010000343.1:0-5370 GCA_050698195.1 Gaiellaceae bacterium | reverse complement strand
GGCCACGGGTGCATGTTCTCGTACTGCCTCGGCCATCCGCCCGATCGATCGGACCGGCGAGAGCAGGAGCGGGATGAAGCTCAGCGACGCCCCGACGGCCCCCACCCACAGGGTCTCCCGGAGCCCGATCTGCGAGGCGAGCGTACCGCCGATCAGCGAGCCGAGCGGGATCACGCCCCACACGATGAAGCGTCGAGTCGCGTTCAGGCGGCCGAGCATGCGGTCGGGCGTGACCGCCTGCTGAAAGCTGATCCCGGTGACGTTGAAGACGACAGCGCCGAAGCTCAGGAGCACCAGCGAAGCGACGAAGAACGGAACCGGGATGGACTTCGGAGCGAGCGGGATGAGCAGCATCGAGGGGCCGAACAGCATGGCCGATCCGACCATCGTCCTGCCGACTCCGATTCGCGCCGAGAGCCGGGTTGCGGCGAGCGCCCCGAAGAGCCAACCGACGTTGCCGACGCTGAGCACGAGCCCGATCAAGCCCGGCGACAGGTCCAGCTCGCGCACCGCGTAGACGAGCACGATCGAGAAGGTGACGTTCGAGAAGAAGTTCGAGATCGCAACCGAGATCGCGATCGGCCGCCAGTAGCGATGTCCGAGGAGGTAGCGAAGCCCTTCGGCGAGCTCGCGCCGCATGTTCGGCTGCTGGGCCGGCTCCTCGAGCTGTTCGGCGTGACGGATGCCGAAGATGAACGCGGCCGAGCCGAAGAAGCTGATCGCGTCGACGAGGATCGCGAAGGGAGCGGTGATCGCGGCGACGAGCGCGCCCGCCACCCCGGGGCCGGCGAGCTGGGCTCCCGAGCGGCTGACCTCGAGCTTCGCGTTTCCGTCGACGAGCTGATCTCGGGCTACGAGGGAGGGGAGGTACGACTGGTAGGCGACGTCGAAGAAGACGGTGAGCGTGCCGACGACGAAGCCGACAGCGTAGAGCTGCCAGATCGTCAGGGCGTCGGCGGCGTACGCGATCGGGATCGATGCGAGCGCGACGCCCCGCCCCAGGTCGGCGGCGACGAGGATCGGCCGGCGACGAAGGCGATCGACCCAGACGCCGGCAGGCAGCGCGAAGAGGAGGAAGGGCAGGAACTCGACGGTTCCGAGCAGCGCGACCTCGAAGGCGCTCGCGTCGAGGACGAGGATGGCGGCGAGCGGGATCGCGAGCTGCGAGATCTGCGTCCCGAACTGGCTGACCGTCTGGGCGGACCACAGCCGCAGGAAGTCGCGATGACGCCAGAGCCCGCCGCGCGGCCAGAGGCGGAGGTCAGGCACCGAGAGGTTGGGGCGCAGGCGGTGTCTCGGGAGCGAACTCGAGCGGCTCGGTCGGCATGTCGCGGACGTTCCGCATCGGCGAGAGAAGGATGAAGAGGAAGGCCGCTCCGGCGCCGACCGCGCCGATCACGAGGGTCTCGCGGAGCCCGACCCAGGTCGCGAGGGCGCCGCCCGCCAGCGTGCCGGGAGGAATCGTGCCCCAGACGAGGAAGCGCATCACCGAGTTCATCCGTCCCTGGAGCCGCGGCGGGCAGAGCGCCTGCCGGTAGCTGACGGCCATGATGTTGTAGACGACCACGAGGAAGCCGGCGAGCAGCTGCGCCGCGATGAGGAACGGGATAGGCGCGTCGACGGGAGCGAGCGGGATCAGCAGCAGCGCGGGGCCCCAGAGCAAGGCGGCCGCCACGGTCGTCGGCCCGACGCCGAGTCGAGCCGAGAGTCGTCTCGCAGTGAACGCCCCGATGAGCGAGCCCACGCTGCCGATCGAGAGGACGACGCCGATCACCCCCGGCGAGAGATCGAGCACGCGGACGACGTAGACGAGGAAGATCGAGAACGCCACGCTCGAGAAGAAGTTCGAAGTCGCCGTGCAGCCAGCTTGGGCCCGCAGGTGCGAGTTGCCGAGCACGAACCTCAGGCCCTCCTTCAGGTCGGCCCACAGGCTGGGACTCTGCTCCTGCGCCTCCGCCACATGGTGTTCCTCGCGCTTGCGGATCCCGAGAATGAAGAGGCCCGAGACGAGGAAGCTGAGCGCGTCCAGCAGAACCGCGAAGGGCGCCGTGAAGATCTCCACGATCGCTCCACCGACCCCTGGCCCGCTGATCTGCGCCGCGGAACGACTGACTTCGAACTTCGAGTTCCCCTCGACGATCTCCTCCCGGCTGACGAGCGAGGGCAGGTACGACTGGTAGGCGACGTCGAAGAACACCTGGCACGTGCCGACGAGGAAGCCGACGACGTAGAGGTGCCACATCGAGAGCACGTCCGCGACGTGGGCCGCGGGAACCGTCGCGAGCAGCAGGAAGCGCCCGAAGTCGCCCAAGACGAGGATCGGACGCCGCGGAAACCGGTCGACCCAGACACCCGCAGGCAGCGTGAAGAGGATGAAGGGGACGAACAGGATCGTCACCAGTACGGAGACCTCGAACGCACTCGCGTCGAGGACGAGGATCGCGACGAGGCCGAGGGCGAGCTGCCCGATCTGCGATCCGAACTGGCTGATCGTCTCGGCAGACCAGAGCTTCAGGAAGTCGGCGTGCCGCCAAAGGCCGCCCGTCGGCCACCGGAGCCTACGCATCGCGGCCTCGGGGCGGCAAGACGGTCGTGGAGGGGAAGAGCGCGTACGCGAGCGCATGCATCTCACCCTCGGGATCCTCGTCGCGCTCGAGGTCAGCGAGGAGGCGGTTGAGACGGCGCTGGAACCGCCTGACGTCCGCCGGCCTGAGCCGGACATGGACGAATGCAGACGTGTCCTTCTCGACCGCGCCGGAAGCGGTCACCTCGTCGGCGGCCTGCCGGAGCATCATCGCCGGGAGCGCGCCGCCGCGGAGCTCGTCCGGGGCGGAATCGGTGCCTTTGAGGACGAACAGGCGCGCCACGCGCCCGTAGTACTTCTCGGTCAGCGCGCGGACCTTCCTCGTCCGGACGACGTGGATGAGCCCCGCTCTCTCGAGCACCTTCAGGTGGTGTCCGACCGTTCCCTTCGGCGTGCCGAGGGCGGCGGCGAGCTCCGTCGTGCTGGCCGCTCGCTGCCGCAGGAGAGTCACGATCTTCGAGCGGAGGGGATCGGCGAGCGCTCGGAGCTGGTGTGGCTCCTCCACCGTGAAGACGTCGTCGAGCTCGTAGTCGGGTAAACGGTCGATAATTGCGGAACATACGGGAAATCCCGACCATTCGCAACCCGGTCCGGGGAGAGGCCGTCGTCCCGACCCCGCAGACTACGCTCCCGCCGTGGAGCCGATCGTCGTCCAGGCCACGCGCGGCGTTGTGGTGGAAGCGCGCCACCGCGTGCACGCAGTCGCCGTGTCGGGAGGGGACGTCGTCGCGGCGGCAGGCGAGCCGGACCTCGTCACGTACTTCCGGAGCTCCGCGAAGCCGATCCAGGCCCTGCCGGTCGTACGGGCGCGCCCGGACCTCGACCAGGCCGAGATCGCGATCGCGTGCGCGTCGCACCTCGCCCGGCCCGAGCAGCTCGAGCACGTGCGGAGCCTGCTCGCCAAGGCGCCGGCGAGCGAGAGCGAGCTCGAGTGCGGGCCGGAGCCGACCCCGCTCGAGCACAACTGCTCCGGGAAGCATGCCGGGCTGCTCGCGCTCTGTCGCGCGAAGGGATGGCCGAGCCACGGCTACCGGTTGCCGGCGCACGAGTGCCAGCGGGAGCTCCTCGCCGAGGTCGCCGCCGCCGCCGAGGTCGACGCCGAGACGATTCCGACCGCCGCGGACGGTTGCGGCATCCTGACCTTCGCGCTTCCGCTCGAACGGATGGCACGCGCCTACTCGCGGCTCGGGGAGCTCGAAGGAGGCATGCTCGTGGCACGGGCGATGGCCGCCCACCCCGAGCTGATCCGAGGTCCGCTCTCCGCCGACACGATGCTGATGCGGACACGGCCGGGGTGGGTCGCAAAGGGCGGCGCGGAGGGCCTTCTCTGCGCCGTCTCTCACGACGGGCTCGGTGTCGCGCTGAAGGTGGAGGACGGCGCTCAGCGCGCAGTACGCACAGCGCTGGCCGCGTTCCTCGGGCTCCTCGGGATCGAGACGGGAGACCTCGGGGCGGTCCCGGTCGAGAACTCGCGCGGCGAGATCGTGGGCGAGCTTCGCGCCGTCTGAACGGCCGTCGTTCCCAGTCACGCCTCCTGTGGAAAACGTGTCTGACACCGAAGTGTCCGAAATGGACCTTTGCGATTCGGCCAAGTCGGACTACGATGCGCGCGCTTGGTGGTCGGAGCCGGGGAGCGGCAGGCAGACCGGCTCACGGGTAGTGGCAGGTCGGTGTCGGTGTCCGTTCGAGCGCGAGAGGAGTCCCCCACCCATGCTGTCTGTCGATATCGCTCTCCCGGAAGTCGAAGAGCTCCAACGCCTCATCGAGCAGGGCCTCGAGAGAGGGTTCCTCACGTACGACGAGATCGTCAGCGGGCTCGACGAGGTCGAGCTGACGAAGGAGCAGGTCGAGGACTTCTACTCGTATCTCATCGACCACTCGATCGAGTTGGTCGAAGGCGTCGAGCACAAGGCGCTCCCGCAGGAAGAGCCTCCGCTCGACGACGACAAGACGGCGCCGAAGCTCGACCTGTCCGTGGAGCCGTCGCTCGACTCGCTCCGCCTCTACCTGCGCGAGATCGGCAAGGTGCCACTGCTGACGGCCGATCAAGAGGTCTCCCTCGCCAAGCGCATCGAGCGCGGCGACCCGAACGCGAAGCAGCACATGATCGAGGCGAATCTGCGGCTCGTCGTCTCCATCGCGAAGGGTTATCTCGGCCGCGGTCTCTCGTTCCTCGACCTCATCCAGGAAGGCTCCCTCGGCCTGATCCGCGCGGTCGAGAAGTTCGACTACCGCAAGGGGTTCAAGTTTTCGACCTACGCGACGTGGTGGATTCGCCAGGCCGTCACACGGGCGATCGCCGACAAGGCGCGCACGATCCGCATCCCCGTCCACATGGTCGAGAAGCTGAACAAGGTCGTGCACATCGAGCGCCAGCTCGTGCAGCGTCTCGGACGGGAGCCCGATCCGGAGGAGATCGCCGAGGAGCTCGACATCGAGGCGGACGAGGTGCGCGAGATCTTGCGCATGTCGCAGCTCCCCGTCTCTCTCGAGAAGCCGGTCGGAGAGGACGAGGACTCGTCCCTCGGGGACTTCGTACCCGACGAGCAGGCCGAGTCGCCCTTCGACACGGCGTCATTGTCGTTGCGGCGCGAGGACGTCGAGCTCGCCCTCTCGACACTCCCCGAGCGCGAACGGCGGGTGATCGAGCTCCGCTACGGCCTCGACGGCACCCAGCCCTGCACGCTCGAGGAGGTGGGGCGCGCGTTCGGGGTCACACGCGAGCGCATCCGCCAGATCGAGAACAACACCTTGAAGAAGCTCGAGTCGCTCCCGGAGGCGCAGGG
>JBOHBD010000342.1:0-12464 GCA_050698195.1 Gaiellaceae bacterium | reverse complement strand
GCCCGAGACCTCGAGGCAGGCGAACCCCGCGCGGTCCAGGATCTCGGCCACCTGCAGGATCTCGCCCATGGGCAAGCGCCCGGCGAGCGGCTCCTGGGACAGCAGCCGGATCGTCGTGTCGACGAGCTTCGGCATCGGCTTGGACCTTAGCGACCTGTCGGCACGAGCGAGGGCACGCCACAACCCTGGTGGTGCCTGCGATCCCGTCGGCTGCTCCGGGCCAAGTTACAACTTGTAACTTGGCCATCTCGGCGTTGCACGTCAGGCGCGGGAGATGTAGCGGCCCTCGCGCGGATCGACCTTGATCCGCTCGCCGCGGTCGACGAAGAGCGGCACCTGCACGACCGCGCCCGTCTCGAGCGTCGCCGGCTTCGTGACGTTCGTGACCGTGTCGCCGCGGACGGCCGGCTCGGTCTCCGCGACGGCGAGCTCGACCGAGGCCGGGAGCTGGAGCCCTGCAGGCTTCCCGTCGACGGTGAGCATCTGCACGGAGCTCGAGGGCGACAGGTACGCGAGGGCATCCGCGACCTCGCCGTGAGAGAGGCCGAACTGCTCGTACGTCGCTTCGTCCATGAAGTGCGCCTCCGAGCCGTCGTCGTAGAGGAACTGGACGCTCTTCACCTCCGTGTGGACGCGGGCGAACTTCTCCCCCGCCCTGAAGGTCTTGTCCACGACCGCCCCGCTATCGAGTGCCTTCAGCTTCGTCCGGACGAACGCCCCGCCCTTGCCCGGCTTCACGTGCTGGAACTCGACGATTCGCCAGACGGCACCCTCGTGCTCGATGTGCATGCCGTTGCGGAACTGGTTCGTCGAGACCGTCTCGGCCATCGCGCGGCCAGTGTAGTCAGGAGACGGTCGTGAGCTCCTTCGGGAACCGGGTCAGGCGCTCGCGGCCGTCCGCGGTCACGAGGACGAGGTCCTCGATGCGGACTCCGCCCTCGCCGGGGAGGTAGATGCCGGGCTCGACGGAGACCACGTTCCCCGGCTCGAGCACGTCCGTCGACTCGGGGCGGAGGACAGGCCCCTCGTGGATCTGGATGCCCACCCCGTGGCCGAGGCCGTGACCGAACGCCCAGCCGAGCCCCGCGTCCTCGACGACCTCCCGCGCAGAGGCATCTGCATCCCGGCCGTGCACGCCGGGACCCACGGCGGCGAGCCCCGCGAGCTGGGCATCGAGACAGAGCGCGTAGATCTCGCCAAGGCGGCCCGAGATGTCGCCGACCGCGAACGTGCGCGTGCAGTCCGAGCAGTACCCGCCGACGACGCACCCCGCGTCGACCGTGACGAGGACGCCCTCCTCGATGACGCGCTCACCCGGGTCCGCATGGGGTGACGTCCCCGTCTCCCCCGCCGCGACGACGGTCGGGAAGGAGACTCCCTCCGCTCCCGCCTCGCGGAAGCTCCGCTCGACCCACCAGACGAGCTCCCGCTCGGTGCGACCAATGACGCGCTCCTCGACGAGTGCGCCGAAGATCTCGTCCGAGAGCGCCGCGGCTCGGCGCATGGTCTCGATCTCGTCGGCGTCCTTGACGGCTCGAAGCGACTCGACGAGCCCCGAGGTCGGGACCGCGTCGACCCCGGACTCGACGAGAGCGCGGTAGCCGGAGAATGGGAGGTGCGCCTCCTCGAAACCGATCCGCCTCCCCGCGAGCAGCTCCCCGATCGCGGGCAGGAGCCCCCGCGGCGTCTCCACGAAGGTCACTCCTTCGAGCTGGCGCGCCCGCGCGGCGTAGCGGAAATCCGCATACACGGTCGCACCGGCATCGGGCTCGACAAGAACCGCGGCGTTCGAGCTCTGCAGTCCCGTGAGGTAGCGCACGTTCGCCTGGCCTCCGAGAACGTACGGCGGCCCCGCGACGAGCAGCGGCTCCTCGAGCAGCGCCGCAAGCCGTTCGATTCGGCTCAGGCTGGCCCCTTTACGAGGTACTCGAGCGCCTCCCGATAACCCTCGGCCCCTTTGCCGACGATCCTCAGCTCGACCACTCCTTCGAGAACGGAGAAGCGTCGCCACTCCTCTCGCTTCTCGATGTTCGAGAGGTGGACCTCGACGACAGGCACCGTGAAGAGCTCGACGGCATCTCGGATCGCCCACGAGTAGTGGGCCCACGCCCCCGGGTTGATGACCACGCCGTCGGCCCAGTCGAACGCCTCGTGGCACCAGTCGATGAACTCGCCCTCGTGGTTCGTCTGGCGGGCGCGCACCGTGCACTGGAGCTCGACCGCCCACTCGTAGATCCGCGTCTCGAGCTCGGACAGCGCGATTCCGCCGTACACCGCCGGATCGCGGCGCCCGAGCACGTCGAGGTTGACGCCGTTCAGGACGACGATCCGCACCGGTGGACCCTACGCGATCAACGCGTCGAGGGCCCCTCTCACCGTCGCGTCGTCGAGCTCGACGCCGACGCGAGGTCTTCCGGGCGCGTCGAGCAGGACGAGGCGTGCGCTTCCCGTGCCGCTCTTCTTGTCCCTCGTCAGCGCCGCCCACGCCGCATCCCGGTCGACGCGGACGGGCTCGGGGCGGAGGACCTCCTCGACGGTTCGCGCCTCTGCGTCCAGCTGCGATAGCCGGACCGCGGCGAGAAGCCCGAGGGCGACCGCCGTTCCATGCGGAAGCGTGAAGCCGGAGGCAGCCTCGAGCGCGTGCGCGAACGTGTGGCCGAGGTTGAGCTGCGCGCGCTCGCCGCGGTCGTGCGGGTCACGGAGACAGATGGCTGCTTTGGCAGCTGCGCAGCGGCGCACCTGCTCTCCTCGGTCGAGCTCCCACAGCGGCTCGCCCACAAGGAGCCCCGTCTTCACAACCTCTGCGAGACCGTTCTCGAGCTCCTCCGCCGGAAGGGTCTCGAGGAGCTCCGGATCCACGACGACTCGCGAGGGCCAGTGGAAGGCGCCGACGAGGTTCTTTCCCTCCGGGAGGTCCACTGCCGTCTTGCCCCCGATCGCCGCGTCCACCTGGGCCACGAGCGTCGTCGGCACCGCCACCCAGGCGACCCCGCGAAGGTAGGCCGAAGCGACGAAGCCGGTGAGGTCGATGGTCGAGCCGCCGCCGAGCGCGACGGCGGTTCCTTCTCGATCGAGGCGCAGCGCGGACCACAGACGCTCGGCCTCGGCGGCCGCCTTCGCGCGCCCGCCCGCCGGAACGACGTGGGAGGCCGCGAGCCGCTCGCCCAGTGCCGCGCGGATCCGGTCGCCGTGGAGCGGCTCGACACCGCCGTCGACGACGAGCTCGACCGGCCCCGCACCGGGCAGCGCATCCAGACGGGCAGTGCTCCCCAGCCCGATCTCGACGCCTGCCGCGGCGAGCACCGCTTGGTCGAGGTCGCGGGCGCGTGCGTCGGCGACCGTCTCGTACCGCGGCTCTCGCTGCTCGAAGAGCGCCCGGAAGTCATCGGCGTGTCCCGCGAGGGGACGAGCGCTGCCAGAGGCACGTTCCCAGGCCTCCTCGACCGTCGCCTCCACGAGCACGGTGAAGGCGTGCTCGGCGAGCGCAGCCTGCGTCGCCTTCGCTCCGAGCGCGCCACCGCCCAGCTCGACGACCGCGAGGGGCCGGCGGGTGAGGACGTCGAGCGCCGCGGCTTCCTCGAGCTCGCGAAACGCTGCCTCGCCGCGTTCCGAGAACAGCTCTGCGACGCTCGAGCCCGTCCGTTCCTCGACGAGCGCGTCGATCGAGACGAACGCCCGGCCCAGCCGCTCTGCGAGCACCGGCCCGAGCGTCGACTTGCCCGCGCCCATGAAGCCGACGAGCGCGAGATGTCGCGCGAGAGCGTTCAGCGGTCGCGGGGCCAGCGGGTCCGCTCCAGGTACGCGCGGTGGGCGCCGACGAAGTCGACGAGCGCGTCGCCGCCGAACTTCTCCCGCGCGGCGCGGGCGAGCTCCCAGGCGACCGCCGCCTCGGCGACGACCGCAAGCGCCTCGACCGCCTGCACGTCGCTCCGCTCGACGAGCGCCTCGCCCGCCTCGCCCGTCTCGAGATCGACCGACGCGAGCGGGCGCATCAGCGTCGGCAGCGGCTTCATCGCCGCGCGGACGAGGACGGGCTCGCCGTTCGTGACACCGCCCTCGATCCCGCCTGCGCGGTTGGTCTTCCGGTGCAGGCCCGGTCCGATCTCATCATGAGCCTCGGATCCACGCCGTCGCGCGAGCGCGAACCCGTCCCCGATCTCGACGCCCTTCACCGCCTGTATCCCCATCAGCACGGCCGCGAGGCGCGCATCGATGCGATCGCGCTTCTCCCCGTACGAGCCGAGCCCGGGCGGAACGCCTTCTGCGGTGACCTCGACGATCCCGCCGAGCGTGTCCTTGTCGACACGCGCAGCCTCGGTCGCGGACTTCCAGCCCTCCTCCGTCGACTCTCCCCCGATCTCGAGCACGCGGCCGGCTACCGAGACGCCGATCTCGTGGAGGAGCGACTTCGCCACCGCCCCCGCGGTCACGTGCGCAGCGGTCTGACGCGCGCTCGCCCGCTCGAGCGCGTTGCGCGCATCTTCATGCCCGTACTTCAGCGCTCCCGCGAGATCCGCGTGCCCGGGACGAGGGAGCGTGACGGGCGAGGTCCCCTTTCCCGACGGCTCGCCCTCCGGCGGCCAAGGGCTCATCCCCCATGCCCAGCTCTCGTGGTCGCGGTTGCGGATGACGAGAGCGAGCGGCGTCCCGAGGGTCGCGCCGTGCCGCAGCCCTGCGAGGACCTCGACCTCGTCGTGCTCGAGCTGCTGCCTCGGACTGCGCCCGTATCCCTCTCGCCGGCGGCGCAGATCCTCGTCGATCGCAGCCCGGTCGAGGCGAAGCCCCGCTGGGAGGCCGGTCAAAACGGCGACGAGCGCCGGGCCGTGCGACTCGCCGGCGGTCGTGAGCTCGAGCTCCACGTCTCAAGCGTAGACAGCCAAGTGACAGGCCGTTACTTGGTCAAGATCGTCCCGCGCATGGCATCGATGGGCGCGGCGAGACCCGTCCAGAGCTCGAACGAGGCGGCTCCCTGCGCGACGAGGACCTCGAGGCCGGTGAGGACGGTCGCGCCCGCTCGTCGAGCCGCGGCGCCGGTAGCGGTCTCGGGGTACGGGAGATCGACGAGCGTCTGCCCCTGCTCGAGCTCCACGAGGACGTCATCGCGAGCAGACGTCGCGTTGACGACGAGATCCGCATCGCGCACGTCCGGCGGCCACCGGCCGCGGCGAGAGAAGTGCCGGGCCTCCGGCAGGGCCTGCAGGAAGGCCGTCGCGGCCCCGCCGTCGCCGAGGACGACCGGGTGCTCGACCTCGAGCGAGGCGAGAATCGCCGCATCGGTCGACGAGGCCTCGACCCGCCCGTCGCGCACGACCAGCGTGTTGATCGACGGTATCGCCGCCCCGCAGACCTCCGCGGCGGCGAGCTTGTGAGGGGCGGTCACGTTCGCCCCGGCGAAGCCGAGCGCGACGAGACCGCGGACAGCGTCCGCGAGCCGTTCGGGAGGCGTCGGGAGGGGAACGTATGCCCAGTCGAGACCGACGGCCGCGAACGCGGCGTTCTGCATACGAGGCGAGAGCGAGTGCTCGACCGGCCAGCCGATCAGCCCGACCAGCCGCGTCGTGCCGGCGATATGAGTCACGCGACGACGACGCCGGGAGGTCCAGCGACCAGCGCGTCGCGGATCGGAATCTGGGCCGGCCAAAAGTCGAGGGCGGCCAGCTCGGGCCGCCGAACGAACCGCATCTCCCTGGACTCGTCGCTCAGAACCGGCTCGGCCGCCCCTCTCGGGACGACGTGAAACACGATCGACACGACGCGGCAGACGTTCCCGTCGGGGTAGGCGATGATTCGAGTCGGGTCGGAGAACAGCCCGAACAACGCCGCGTCCGCAACCTCGAAGCCCGTTTCCTCCCGTACCTCCCGTCGCAGTGCAGCGAGGAGCGGCTCGTCTTCGCCCAGCGCTCCGCCGATGAACGCCCACTCATCGGCGTCGTTGTCGGCACGACGCTCGATGAGGATCGCACCGTCGCGCTCGATGAGCGCGGTCACGCCAACTCTGCGCGGAACGGTCGGCGCCGGCGCGTCCGGGTCCCGGTAGTAGCTCGGCATCGGCGCAGTATCTCCCGAGCACTGACCCTACCCAGCAGCCAAACACCCCCAGGGGCACTCCCGTGCCCTGTAGTCACGGTACCGGCGAAGTGCTCACGGGTGGGGAACGCCTTCGTGCGAAGAAGGCAACAGGCTACTCGCCCGACCGACGGGTCAGCAGCCGAACCCGAACTCGCACTTCTTCGCGAAGAACTCCGACTCGCTCGCCGTGAAGAAGTGATGCACTCCGTCCGGCTTGCGCACGAAGAAGAGGAAGTCCACCCGTGCCGGGTTCGCGGCCGCGCGGATCGACGCCAGCCCGGGGTTCGCAATCGGTGTCGGAGGGAGCCCGAGCCGCCGCCGCGTGTTGTACGGATGGTCGCTCTCGAGGTCGGACTGCCTGAGCGGCTCGGTCCCCGGCACGTCGCGTCCGTAGCGGATGGTCGCGTCGATGCCGAGGGGCATCCCGGCACGCAGCCGGTTGTAGATCACCGCCGCGACCAGGCGCCGCTCCTCGGGTGCGACCGTCTCCTTCTCGACCATCGAGGCGATGATGAGGACGTCGTACGGCGTCAGGTTCTTCGACCTATCGTACCTCAGCGAGACCGTGCTCCATTGCTGCGCGAAGTGTTCGAGCTGGTCGCGCACGAGCCTCGCCGAGGACGTGAACTGGCTGAACTCGTACGTGGAGGGGAAGAGGAACCCCTCGAGCGACCGCCCTCCCCAGTCCTTCCGAAACGCGGCAGGCGGCTTTGCAGTCGCGCTCGCGCGCAGGTAGCTCGTGGAGGTCAGCCGGGGCGTCACGTTCCGCCTACGGATCGCGATCTCGCGCACGGCGCCGACCCGCTCCGCCATCTCCGCCCGCGTGAACCCTTCGGGGAAGATGACGCGCAGCCGCGCGAGCGGCGGCGCCGTCTCGGTCGGCGATGGAGGCGGCTCGTCGTCCCGGACGAGCGAGGCGCCGGCCCAAGCGCCGCCTGCGAGGACGCCAACCGCGACGCCGGCGCCGACGAGGCGCCGCAGGTACACCCGCCCGCGGGTCGGGCTTCGACGCGCCGGATCACCTACGAGCGAGTCGTGCTCGTCCATTCCAGGTAGCTCTCCAGGAGGTGCGCCGCAGCACGTGCGTCTTCCGGCGCGCCGCCGCCGCCCTGCGCGGCAATCGCCGTCGTGAAGCGCTCGTCGTACGTCTCGATCGGGATCTCGAGGACCTGTCGGAGCGCGGTGACGAAGTCGTCGGTCTCGCGGGCCTGCTTCCCGCGCTCTCCGCGCAGCGTGAGTGGCAGCCCGACGACGACGCGGCTCGCGCCCTGCTCGCCGACGATCTCCCGAATCCGGTCGAGCCCGTCGGGGGAGGCGGCTCGCTCGACGACGCCGAGGGGCTGAGCGATCGTTCCCGTCGCATCGGAGACGGCGACGCCGGTCCGCGCGACGCCGTAGTCGAGCGCGACGACCTTCACAGCGCCGCGAGGATGAGCCGCTCGGCTTCCGCCAGCGCCTCGGGCAGCTTCTCGGGATCCTTCCCGCCGGCGCGGGCCATCGTCGGCCGCCCACCGCCGCCGCCGCCGACGATCGCCGCCGCCTGGCGGACGACGTCGGACGCGCTGACCCGCTCCGCCACGGAGGCGTCGAAGTTCGCGACGAGGTGGACGGTCCCGTCCTCCCGCGATCCGAGAACGACCGCCGCCGGCGCGTGCCGCTGCTTGAACCGGTCCGAGAGGTCGAGCAGCGCGTCGGAGTCGAGCCCCTCGATCGTCTGCACGATGACGTTCACACCGTTCTCGACGCGGACGTCGGCGGAGACGTCAGCCGCGGCCGCGGCTGCTGCCGTGGGCCGCTTCCTCGCCTCCCTGCGCAGCGCTTCGAGCTCCGAGCGGAGCTCGTCGAGCTCGCGTGAGCGCTCGCGCAGGTACGCCCAGGCGTCACCCGAGGTGACGGCCTCGATTCGCCGCGCGCCCGACCCGACCGAGCTCTCCGAGAGGATCGCGAAGACGCCGATCTCCGCGGTCGACGCGACGTGCGTCCCCCCGCAGAGCTCTGCGGAGTAGCCCGGGATCTCGACCACCCGCACGATCTCGCCGTACTTCTCGCCGAAGAGCATGGTGGCGCCGAGGCGGCGCGCCTCCTCGAGCGGTGTCTCGAAGACGTGAACCGGGAGGCCTTCGAAGATCTTCTCGTTGACGCGCCGCTCGATCTCGGCCCGCTCGTCGCCGGTGAGGGCCTGTCCGTGCGTGAAGTCGAAGCGGAGCTTGTCGGGACGTACCGCCGAGCCGGCCTGCCGTACGTGCTCGCCGAGCACGTCCCTGAGCGCCTGGTGCAGGAGGTGGGTCCCCGTGTGGTTCGCCATCGTGGGGAACCGGACGCTCCACGGGACGACGGCACGGACGCGGTCGCCCGCGGCGAACCCCGTTCCGCGCAGCAGGAGCACCTGGTCCTTCTCCAGGCGGTACGCGTCGACCAGGTCCGCCCGCGTACCCGTCTCGTCTTCGAGCTCGACGTAGCCCTCGTCCGTGACCTGGCCTCCACCGGCCGGATAGAAGGGTGACTCCCGGAGCTTCGCCAGGAAGAGGCCGTCCTCGAGCTCCTCGAGCGCGCCGAGCTGCGTCAGCACGTCCGTCTTGCGGTCGCCCACGAACTCGGTCTCGAACCCGGCTTCGCGCGCGAAGTCGGCCGCGCGCCGCAGATGGGTCCCGCCTCCTGCCCGGGAGATCTCGCGGTGCCGTTCCATCTCCGCGTCGTAGCCCTCGAGGTCGACGGCTTGGCCGCGCTCCTCCGCAAGCTCGGCGGTCAGCTCGACCGGAAAGCCGTACGTCGCGGCGAGCGTGAACGCCTGCTCGCCGGAGATCGCCTCCGTGCCTGCGAGCTCCTCGAAGAGCCGGAGCCCGCGCTCGAGCGTCTCGAGGAAGCGCTCCTCCTCGGCGCGCACGACGCGCTCGATCTCGCCGGCGTGGTCGCTGACCTCCGGGTAGGCGCCCCCGACCTGCGCGACGACGACCGCCGGAAGCCGGTGGACGTCGCGCAGCCCGATCCGCTGCGCCTGCTGGACGGCGCGGCGGACGATCCTGCGCAGGACGTACCCGCGCCCCTCGTTCGACGGCGTCACCCCGTCGCCGACGAGAAACGTCATCCCCCTGCCATGGTCGGCGAGGACACGATGCGCCTTCGTCGCCGCCTGCGAGTCGCCGTAGGCGACGCCCGACTCGGCCGCGATCCATTCCATGATCGCCCGGTACCCGTCGGTCTCGTAGACCGACATGACGTCCTGGAGGATCGCGCTGGCGCGCTCGAGGCCCATCCCGGTGTCGATGTTCTGCGCCGGCAGCGGGGTCAGCGTGCCGTCGGCGTGCTGCTCGAACTCCATGAAGACGAGGTTCCAGAACTCGAGGAAGCGCTCGCAGCGGACGCAGCCGGGCGCGCAGTCCGGCTCCCCGCAGCTGTGCTCGACGCCCCAGTCGTAGTAGAGCTCCGAGTCCGGGCCGCACGGGCCCGGGCCGCCGACCGACCAGAAGTTCTCGGACGTCGGCAGCGGCACGATCCGCTCGGGCGGCATCCCGACCTTCCCCCAGAGCTCGATCGTGACCTCGTCCGGGCCGAGCCCGAGCTGCGGGTCGCCCGCGTGCACGCTCACCCACACGCGGTCCCAGTCGAGCTGCATGCGCTCGCGCACGAACTCGGTCGCGAGGTCGATCGCGCCCTCCTTGAAGTACTGCCCGAACGAGAAGTTGCCGAGCATCTCGAAGAACGTCGGGTGGGAGCCGTCGAGCCCGACCGAGTCGATGTCGGGCGTCCGGAAGCACTTCTGCACCGTCGTCGTCAGCGGCGCGGGCGGCGCCTCCCGACCGAGGAAGAACGGCATCTGAGGCTGCATCCCCGCCGTCGTGAGCAAGGTCGAGTGGTCGTCGGGGCGGGGGACGAGCGATGCCGACGGCACGCGCAGGTGCCCTTTCTCCTCGAAGAACGAGAGGAAGCCCTCGCGCAGCTCGGCGGTCGTTCGCATGCCCGGATTCTACGAGCGGGGCGCGTCGGCACCGGCCTGCCTACGCCGCCGGAGGCGGTCCGTCGACGGACGGGTGCGAAGCCGCGCGCAGCTCCTCGTCGAGCTCGCTCTCGCGCCGCGCGGCGGCCTCCTTGGCGACGGTGACCGCCTCTCCGACGTCCTTCCGCGCACGAAAGGCACTTGCCCCGTGCGAGATCGCGGCCGCCAGCCCGGAGACCTTCTTGACCGGCGTCGTGATCGCCGTCGACACCGCGCGTACGGCCGTGTCCGCGCTCTCCGCCATCGACACCGCGCTGTCGGTGACGACGTCCATCTTGTCCAGCTGGTCGTTGACGCGGTCCACCGTTCCACCGGACTTCACGATCACCGGCAGCAGGTCACGTTCGGTGCCCTTGATGAACGACGAGAGGCGGCCGAACGTTCCGCCCAGCCGAACGAGCATGTACGCGAGGCCGAGTCCTCCTGCGACGAAGAACACTGCGAGCGCGTAGTTGAGGACGTCGCCGGAGGTCGACGCGAGAACCGTCATCCGCGGGATCCTAGACGGTGGGCTCTAACCGACGCGCGTGACGATGCCGGCGCCGACCACGGCGTCCGCCTCGTACAAGGCGGCGATCTGCCCGCGGGCGACCGCGTCCGCAGGCTCCTCCAGCTCGAGCGAGAAGCCGCCGTTCGACGCGGCGACGCGCGCTCGAACGGGCGCGGAGCGATAGCGGAGCTGCGCCCCGGCCCGACCGACTTGCAGGTACAGCCGACCCTCCGCCTCGACCCGCCTGACCGCCAGCGCCTCGCGCGGGCCGACGACCACCGCATTCGTCGCGCGATCCGTGCGGAGGACGTGCAGCGGCCTGCGCGCCGCCACCCCGAGCCCGCGCCGCTGCCCCGGCGTGAACCGCCAGTAGCCGTCGTGGCGGCCGAGCACATGCCCGCGCTCGTCGACGATCTCGCCGACGGTGCGCGAGAGCCCCTGCCGCTCGAGGAAGCTCCGGTAGTCGCCGCCTGCGAGAAAGCAGGCCTCCTGGCTCTCGGCGCGGGCCGCCGCGGCAAGCCCCGCGCGAGTGGCTTCCGACCGTGTCTCCTCCTTCGTCTGGTCGCCGAGCGGGAAGCGGACGCGCTCGAGGACGCCTGGATCGAGCGTCGAGAGCATGTACGACTGATCCTTCTCCGCGTCGAGCGCTCGGCCGACGAGGAGCGTTCCCTCTCGCTCGACCACACGGGCGTAGTGCCCGGTCCACAGGCTCTCGGCGCCGACTCTCCGGGCGAAGGCGAGCAGCACGTCGAAGCGGAAGTCGCCGTTGCACCGTGCACACGGGTTCGGCGTGTGTCCAGCGGCATAGCCGGCCGCGAACGGGTCGACGACCGCCTCCCTGAACTCCTCGCGGAGATCGAGCGTGACGTGTGGGACGCCGAGCGCGTGGCAGGCGGCACGTGCTGCGCCGACCGCCTCGGGAGAGCAACAGGCGCGCTCGGCGGAGGGTCCCGCGGGGTCCTGCCACAGGCGCAGCGTGACGCCCACGGCGTTCGGGGCGGCACGCAGGAGCGTCACCGCGCTGTCCACTCCACCGCTCATCGCGACCGCGACGCGGCCTGGCTTCGGGGCGGCGGCGACGACCTGGCCGAGCGCCGCGGCGAGGGCCTCGACGGCGAGGTGCTGCCCGCCGACCGCCGCCGCCTCGAGCAGGGTCAGGCCGACGATCGAGCGCTCCAGGCCCCGGGCATCGGCGTCGACGATGCGCTCCCCGTCGACCGCGAGCCGAACGACGGCCCATTCGCCGTCGCGTGTCGCATCGCCGGTGACCTGCACCATGCTCACGGGATCAGGCTAGACGATGCGTGGGCGCCTTCGGGCCACCGTTCGAGAGCAGTGTCGAGAAGGTGCTCCACCCTGCCGGTGATGCCCCGGCCGCCTGAGAACCTGGCCTTGCCAGGTGGGTGCCGTGCGGGGCGTCGGCGACGCCTATCCCCGACGCCGGCTCCCTTCACGTGTCTGTTGGTTCACGTTTGAGCCGAGGCCACGCACAGGGTCGAGCAGACGCATCCTAGCCCACGTGCGCGGAGTGACCGTCATCCCGCCTCGGTCGCGAAGCGCCACTCGATCTCCGCCGTCTCGTCGAGCCCCAGGAGTCGCCCCAGTGCCTCGGTCACCTCGATCTCGCGCCCGGGCTCGACGAGGGCGTTGTCGATCACCTCGGTCAGCACGAGCGTGTCTCCCCTGCGAAGCACGATCTTCGCGCCACAGGGGAGAACCGGGTGCGTCGCACCCAGAGAGTCGGGGCCGAGCACCTGCCCGCAGGTCGTTCGCTGCGCATCGCCGGCCGGCCCACGGGACCCCGCGAAGGCCGTGTTCCAGGCGGAAGCGGGCGCCGCACCCGCGGCGCCGGGCTGACGGTCGTCGCCGGCCCGTCGATCGGCGACCGCGAGCGCGGAGACCGCGCCGAGC
>JBOHBD010000341.1:0-3433 GCA_050698195.1 Gaiellaceae bacterium | reverse complement strand
CTCGCACTCCGTCCGTTACCCGTCTATCCACCCACGACGTTCACCCTGAGCACGGCACGGCGTCACCGAGACCGGTAAGCAGAAGCGCTTCCTCGTAAGCAGACGATACGCAGACGACTGTCTGGCCCTCGCGGTGCGCTGAGGCGCGAGGCGAGGGCGTTGAGACGCCCTGGCGTGCCCCGTCCAGTCCCTCCTTCGAGGGATTGTGCTCCCCCTGCCGGGGCATACCGTGAGGCTTGGACAACGAAGGCAGTGGGATACGTAACCACATACGGGAACCATCTCGGTGATCCTCGATTCGTCCTGATTCTCGATTACTCGGCATTCGTGTTGAGTGCGCGAGATGCGGCCCGCGCAACGCGAAAGGGCATGTCGTTTCAAGTTCCAAGTGACATGACCGACCGTGAACGTGAACTTGCACATGAAGCCTGGGAGTGCCGCGATGTTGAGGCGTAGAGCCTGAGACGTCCCCGGGTACCGGCTAGGTTCTCGGCTGCGTTTAGCTGCCGGTGCTCTCGGTTCCTGGGCTTACACGCCCTCCGAGGCATGTGCCGAGCAGGCCGTCGACGTCCTTAGACACGATGGAGCCGTAGCCCCGCGGGCTGCGCCGGCCGATTGCTGGCGGAGGGTGGTCGGCGCCTACGCATTTGTCGTGGGTTGCCGGGGCTGGCCCGGTAGAGCCGCATACGGAGGTCGCCGACCATGTACGACTCTACGACGACGGTAACGGTCGGGCTGGACGTTCACGCGCTCGATCCGGCTGGCGGCGGTCCGCGCCGACGAGCTGCTGGAGGAGCGGACGCTGCCCTACGACGAGGAGGCGGTCGAGCGCATACTGCGCCGCTGGCCGGCGGCGCGTTGTTGTTACGAGGCTGGTCCGACCGGGTTCGGTCTCTACCGATACTTGGTCGGGCGCGGATTCGACTGTCAGGTGGTGGCGCCGGGACTGGTGCCGCAGCGCCCGGACGACCGGGTCAAGACCGACCCACGCGACGCGCGCAAGCTGGCGCGGCTGCTCGGCGGCTGGCTGCTGGAGCCGATCCACGTGCCGACACCGGAGCTGGAAGCGGCTCGCGATCTGGTGCGCGCTCGTGAGGACGCGCGTCTTGATCGGATGCGCGACCGGCAGCGGCTCTCGAAGTTCTGCTTGCGGCACGGGCGCTTGCTTCCGACCAGCTCGTGGACGGTCGTGCGCCGCAAGTGGCTCTCCGAGCAGCGCTTCGAGTTCGCCGCCCAGCAGATTACGTTCGACACTTACCTGCACGCCGTCGATGTCGGTCGACGCGCGGATCGCGCAGCTGGAGTGCCGGCCGGGGCGGCCGGAGCTCAGCGCGATCCTTCCGGCTCTGTCAGGCGACCTCGAGGCCGATAGGTGCTCGCGTCAGAACCTCTGGACCTGAGCCGGTGACTGCAACGTCGTCCTCGATACGGACGCCCCCGTAGCCCGGGAGGTAGACACCGGGCTCGACCGTGATCACGGCACCCTCGGGAAGAGGCTCGGCGTTCTGCGCGTGCAGGGAAGGGGGCTCGTGCACCTCGAGGCCAAGTCCGTGGCCCGTGCGATGCACGAAGTGCGCGCCGAGGCCGGCCGCCTCGATCACGGAGCGGGCAGCGCGGTCGATCTCGCGGCAGGGCGTCTCCGGTTTCGCCGCAGCGATCCCGGCCCGCTGCGCCTCACGTACCAGCTCGAAGAGCTCGCGCTGACGTGGGTCCGGCTCGGCGCCGACGACGTAGGTGCGCGTGATGTCGGCGTGGTAGCCGCCGACTGCGGCTCCGATGTCCACGATCAGGAGATCTCCCGAGGCGAGCTCGCGGCGGCCGGGCGAGCCATGCGGCAGGGCCGCGTTCGCGCCCGCCAGGACCGCAGGGGCGAAGCCCACGTCGTCCGCCCCCTCGGCAGGCAGGATCTGCGTGAGAACGGAGGCAAGCTCCGCCTCCGTCCTGCCTGGTCTGATCTCCGAGGCGAGACGAGCGAGCCCGCGGTCGACGACGGCCGCTGCACGCCGGTGCAGCTCGAGCTCGTCGGGGTCCTTGGCCATGCGCAGCCGCGCGATGAGGGCGTCACAGCCGTCGAGACGGATACGCGGGCGGGACGAGACGAGCTCGTAGTGCTGCACCGTCAGGTGGCCCTTCTCGATGCCGACACGCAAACCCGGCCGTTCGAGGGCGGCCGTGAGAGCCGCCGCCGGGCCGTCCTCGTCGCGCCACACGTGGAACTGGGTCTCGCCGTCGCTCGCGGCCCGCGCCGCCTCCTCTTCGAGCGAGGGGACGACGAGGCACACGGGCCCGTCAACCGGGACGAGGGCGGCGATCAGACGCTCGTACGGCTTCGCGTGGAAGCCCGATACGTAGGCGATGCTCGCAGGCGACGTGAGGAGGAGACAGTCGAGACCCTCCTCTGCGGCCGCTTGCTGCACGCGTATGTACCTGTCGCTCATTCGCGTCACCCTCTCTCGCCGATCCCGGCGGCGGTGCCGAGGTCCAACGTTCCGGGCTCCGGGACCCGCCCGCTGAACCAGCCTGTGCAGCGCGCACTGTGACTCGTGTCGGTCTCACGCAGCGCGACCGGAGCCACACACTCCTCCGCTGCCCAGGGACAGCGGCCGGCGAACCGGCAACCCGGCTCGGGGTCGATCGGAGCGTACGGCTCGCCGCGCGGCAGCGGTCGCTCGGTGCGCTGCTCCGGCGAGTCCGCCGGCACAGCCTCGAGCAGCGCACGCGTGTACGGATGCACGGGACGTTCGAAGAGCCGCTCGGTCGGCGCCGCCTCGACGATCTGACCCGCATACAGGACGAGCACGCGGTCGGCGATGTAGCGCACGACTCCGAGGTCGTGCGTGATGAAGAGATACGAGAGGCGCAACTTGTCCTGGAGATCGTTGAGGAGGTTGAGCAGCTTGGCCTGGACCGACACGTCGAGCGCCGACGTCGGCTCGTCGAGCACGACGAGCGAGGGGTCGGTGACCAGCGCTCGCGCGATGCCGACCCGCTGGCGCTGGCCGCCAGATAGCTGATGCGGATAGCTCCGGGCGAGGTCCGGTTGGAGCCCGACGAGCTCGAGGATCTCGCCGACCCGGCGCCGGGCGGCCGCCCCGCTCGCGATCTCGTGCACCTTCAGCGGCTCGCCCACGGTCGCGCCCACGTTGCGTCGGGGGTTCAGCGAGTCCGTTGGATCCTGGAAGACGATCTGGAGCCGTCGGCGGAGCTCACGTAAGCGGCGTCGCGGGGCGGTCGCAACGTCCTCGCCCTCGAACGTCATCTTTCCGGACGTCGGTTGTTCGAGACGCAGGATGCAGTGCGCGGCTGTCGACTTGCCGCTCCCGCTCTCCCCGACCAGCGCGACCGTCTCGCTGGGAAGGATCTCGAAGGACACGCCGTCGAGAGCCCAGAACTCCTCGTACCGCGCCTTGCGCAGGTTGACCAAACGTTCCTT
>JBOHBD010000340.1:0-7687 GCA_050698195.1 Gaiellaceae bacterium | reverse complement strand
CCGCGAGATGTGAGGGGAACCGGGCCAGGTGTCGGGCTTCGGCCTGGCACCGCACAGCTCGACCGTCTCGAACGTTTTTTCCCGCAATTTGCGACTTTCAGGTTCCCGGCCCCCTTGCATCGGGAGTCCGACGATCGTACGGTTCACCTACTGAACCGGCGGGCCTTCGGGTCAGCCGGTTCAGTGTTTTGTGGGGAGAGTTTCCGCGGCCGCCCCTAGACTGGCCCAGATGCCGGCGACCGAGTTCGAGGCCGTTCCCGCAGTCGACACCGACGTCGCCGGGGGCGACACGGGTGCCGTCGTCATGAAGTTCGGCGGAACCTCCGTCGCCGACGCCGAGCGGATCGTGGCGGTCGCCCGCAGGCTGGCCGCCGCGCGAGCGGCGGGCCAACGCGTCGTCGGCGTCCTCTCGGCCATGGGCTCGACGACGGACGAGCTCCTCGACCTCGCCCGCGAGGTCTCGCCCGTTCCGCACGCACGCGAGCTCGACATGCTCGCGTCGGTCGGCGAGCGCGTCTCCTGCGCGCTCGCTGCGATGGCCCTGATCGACCTCGGCCACGACGCGATCTCGCTGACCGGCTCGCAGGCGGGGATCGTCACCGACACGACGCACGGGAAGGCAAAGATCGTCGAGGTGCGGGCGCGACGCATCCACGAGGCGCTCGACCGCGGCGTCGTCGTCCTCGTCGCGGGCTTCCAGGGGGTCTCGACCGACTCCGAGGTGACGACGCTCGGGCGGGGCGGATCCGACACGACCGCGGTCGCGCTCGCCACCGCCCTCGGTGCCGAGGCCTGCGAGATCTACACGGACGTGGCGGGCGTCTACACAGCGGATCCCCGGGTCGTCCCTGCCGCCCGGAAGCTCGGCGTCGTGAGCTACGACGAGATGCTCGAGCTGGCGTCGTCCGGTGCGCGCGTGCTGCAGCTACGCTCGGTCGAGTTCGCGCGGAGTCACGGTGTCGCGTTGCACGTGCGCTCGTCGTTCTCGGACGGCGAGGGAACGTGGGTCGTGGCAGAGGAGGACGAACGGATGCTGGAACGGGCGATCATCTCCGGCGTCGCCCACACGGTCGACGAGACCGTGTACCGCGTCGAGGGAGTACCCGCGGCGGTGCTGTTCTCCGCCCTCGCGGAGGCGAGAGTGAACGTCGACACGATCCTCAAGTCGAGCGCCGAGATCGTCCTCTCGGCGCCGACCGAGGAGCACGAGGCTACGTCGAAGGCTCTCGACGCGCTCGCGGCGCGGTGGACCGTCGACTCGGAGCTCGGAAAGGTGAGCGTCGTCGGTGCGGGAATGAAGAGCCATCCGGGTGTCGCCGCAACGGCGTTCGCCACCCTTTCCGAGCAGGGCATAGAGCCGGTGATGGTCACTACGTCTCCGATCAGGATCGCCGTCCACATCCGCCGCGACGACGTCGAGCGCGCGGTCAGAGCGTTGCACGACGCCTTCGGCCTCGAGGCCGAGGAGCCCGTACATGGGTGAGCGGCCCAGAATCGGGGTGGTCGGAGCGACGGGTGCCGTCGGCCGGGTGACGCTCGACCTGCTGCGCGAGCGAGGCCACGAGTCGGTCCGCGCGTTCGCATCGTCTCGATCCGCGGGCACCAAGCTGGGAGCGCTCGTCGTCGAGGAGGCGACGCCCGCCGCGCTCGGGTCCGGCGACCTGGACGTCTGCCTCTTCTCCGTCGGAGCGACGGCGAGCCGTGAGCTCGTCCCCGTCGCCGTCGACGGCGGCGCGCTCTGCGTGGACAAGTCGTCGGCGTTCCGGCTCGAGGAGGGCATTCCACTCGTCGTCCCCGAGGTGAACGGCGTACGGGCGGGCGACCACTCCGGGATCGTCGCCAATCCGAATTGCTCCTCGATCCCGCTCGCGCTCGTGCTCGCGCCGCTGCGGGACGCGGTCGGCCTTCGCAGCGTCCGCGTGGCGACGTATCAGTCCGTTTCGGGTGCCGGCTCCCAGGCGATGGAGCGCCTTCGGGGCGAGGAGGCTTCCGCGCACGACCTGCGCATGGACTGGTCCTTCGACGGCACCGAGTTCGACGAGGAGGCCAAGATTCGCGCCGAGACGAGGAAGATCCTTGAGCTGCCGGATCTCCCGATCTCGGCGACGTGCGTCCGCGTGCCCGTGCTCGTCGGACACGCCGAGGCTGTGTGGATCCAGACCGACGAGCCGATATCCGCGGACGACGCCGAGCGGATCCTCGGCGAGGCTCAGGGAGTGCGTCTCGAGCCGTTTCCGACGCCTGCCAAGGCAGCGGGCGGGGACGACGTGCTCGTCGGCCGCGTACGGACGGATCCGGCCGATCCGAGCGGCCTCGCGCTCTTCCTCGCCTGCGACAACCTGCGAAAGGGCGCAGCTCTGAACGCGATCCAGATCGTCGAGCTCGTGCTCGGGGCCCGCGCGACGGTCTGAGAGCGAACGAGCGGGGCTACCCCGGAGGCGCCGGCGTGGGAGCGGGCTGCAACGACTCCCGCACCTTGCGGAGCACTCTCTCGCGAGCGCCCTCCTCGACGGTGACGAGCCCGCCGAGCTCGAGGCGCGCCAGCTCGATCCGGCCGGCCGAGCGGACGGTCTGGAAGCCGAAGTCGGCGAGGAAGTCGTGCGGGAACACGGTCCGGTGGACGAGGAAGCGATCGGCAGCGGGCGTCCCCTCCCGGTAGCGGTACGCGAACGCCTCGAGCGCACGCGCGCCCTTGTCCCGCGCCTCGCCGATCGCCGCGAGGAAGAGCGACTGCTCTACCCAGGGTTGCGAATCCGAGACGAGGTACGCGCAGGTCACGAGGACCGCGTCGTCGGACGGCGGCCCCGCGGGCAGGTCGGCCCCTCGAGCGAAGAGATGAGCGGGCCCGTACTGCATCGAGCCCAGCACGCGGCCGTCGTCGTCGCGGTAGATCGTCCCCCACGCCCCCCACTCGGTCTCCGCGCGCTCGACCCACTTGCCCTTGTCCACCTCGCGGTTGCCGCGGCTCTGCCACCAGATGCACGTCTGGCAGACGGACGGAGCGGTCTCCAGCGTCGCACCCGTCAGTCCCGCCAGGCGCGAGGTCATCGCTTGGACGGCGGTGAGCTGACGCGGTCGAAGACGACGTCGACGGAGGCCGGCGACATGTTCGCCATCCGCTCGAGGTATTCCGCGACCCGGCGCTGTACCTCGTGGGCGACCGCCGCCGCGCTCCTCCCCCACTCGAGCTCGAGCATGACGTCGACCGCCAGCGTGTCCTCGTCGCCCGAGACGGTCACGCCTTTCCCGCGGTGCAGTGGGCCGTCTGAGAGACCGGCCACCCCTTCGACCTCGCGCGCGGCGTCTGCCGCGTAGCCGGCGAGGACGGCGGGAGAGATGAGCGAGTCCTGGCCCTCCATCACGCCGATCGTACAACCAGCTCCGTGACCTCGGGCCGCGCGAACAGGCGGAACGGGACGAACGTGGTCCCGACACCGGGGGACACGTGCAGGACGGTGCTGCCGTACCGGTAGACCCCTTCGACCTCATGGGCGCGAAGGTGCGCGAGACGGAGCTTCCCGCCCGGCACGGGGATGACGATCTGTCCCGCGTGGAGGTGCCCTGCGAGGACGAGATCGAACGCGCCGGCCGGAACCCGCCTGGTGATGCCGGGGAAGTGGCAGAGGAGCACCCGGAGGTCCGCATCCGCGTCCGCGAGCCTCTGGGGCTGCGCCGAGCGGCGCGCGTACGCCCTCGGATCGACCCCGACGAGCTGGACGCGGCAGCCGCGCAGCTCGATCTCGACGGCCTCGTCTCCGAGCATCGTCATTCCCTCGATGGACGCGAGCGCCGCCGGGTCCACCCGCTGCGAGAACGGGTCCCGGCTCGACGCGAAGTCGTGGTTGCCGAGCACCACGAACGACCGTCCGAGCTCACGAAGGAGCCCCTCGAGCAGCGGAATGCCGCGCCGGCGAGAGACGAGGTCGCCGGTGATGCACACGAGGTCGGGGCGGCGCGCGGAGATCCATGCGACCGCCTCCTCCGCCGCTCGCCGGCCTCGCGACGGCACGCCGAGATGGAGGTCGGAGAGATGGGCGATGCGCACGCCGTCGAGCGCGGGCGGGACGTTCTCGAGCTCGACCTCGACGATGCGACGCCTGAGCCAGCCCGCCTCGAACCACCCCCACACCAGCACGGCCAGCGCAAGACCGCCGACCGCAACGGCGCCCCAGATCAGCATCGGTGGCAGCCCCCTCGAGCCAAGTTACAAGTTGTAACTTGGCCTTCCTTTCGGACCTGGCTCAGACGGCGAGCTTGTCGGTGACCGGCTCGACCGAGACGACGTGGCGCCTGAACCTGAGCTCCGAGTCGTCGAGCCCTGCGGCGACGCCGATGAGCTGGGAGAGGTGGAGGATCGGCATCTGGAAGTCCTTCCCCGTCTGCTCGCGCAGCTTCGACTGCCAGGCGTCGAGCGAGAGGTGGCAGAGCGGGCACGGCGTCACCATCGCGTCCGCGCCGGCTTCCTTCGCCTGCTCGATCGGCTGGATGAGCTCGGCGAGCGCGACGTCCTCGCGCGCCTGGATGATCGGGAAGCCACAGCACTTGATCTTCGCCGGGTAGTCGATCGGCTCACCGCCGCAGGCCTCGATGATCCGCTCGAGCGACGAGGGCTTGTCCGGGTCCTCGAAGCCGAGGAGCTTCGAGGGGCGCAGGATCTGGCAGCCGTAGAAGGGCGCGATCTTGAGGCCCTGGAGCCCCTTGTGCGCCGCGTCCTTGAGGAGCTCGTAGCCCTCCCCCGCCGACACGAGCCAGAGGAAGTGCTGGACGTCGACGGAGCCCGAGTAGGCCGGCGCGCCGACCGAGGCGAGGTTGGCGTTCACACGCTCGAGGAGTGCCGCGTCGCCCCCGAGGGCGTGGTTCGCCTGCCTGAGGTTGAGCGTGCAGACGTTGCAGATGGTCATCAGCGTGTCGACCCCGGTGTCCTCCGCGTAGGCGAGGATGCGCGCGTTCAGGTGGAGGTAGTAGTCCGGCTCGGCCTCGTGGATGTCACCCGCGCCGCAGCACGTGACGGCCTCGAGCTCGATCAGCTCGAGACCGACCTTCGGGGCGAGCGCCTGGGTGGAGGTGTCGAGCTCCTTCGCCGAGAGCGACGCCAGGCACCCCTTGTAGTACGCGACCGTCCTCACTGCGCGCCCCCGCCGCCGTCCTCGTCCTCGTCCGCGCCTGCGTCCTCTCGCGGGAGCGGCTGCGGCCTCGGGAACGAGTCCTCCCCGAACGGATCCTCGGCCTCCTCGCCTTCGAACTCGAGGCGGGCGAGCGGTTTCTCGACCTGCACGATCCCGTCCGCCCCTTGGCGGTCCTGCCGCTTCACGATGTCGTACAGCGCGCGGGCCTCGCCGACGTGCTTGGCGACGTGCGGCGGAACCGGCGGCGGAACCTTGCCGTGCTTGAGCAGCCCCATCGCGAACTTCACTTCCTTCAGCGAGCTGACGATGCCCTGGGTCTTCGGGACGAGCTCGGTCTCGCGCAGCCAGCCGGTCGTCTTCGCCGAGGTGACGAACCACTTCGCGTGCTTCGCGCCCATGTCCGAGTCGATCCCTTCCCTGATCGCCTCGGCGCCGAGCTTCGCGATCGCGTCGCGCGGATCGACGCCCTTCGGGCACCGTTCCTGGCAGAAGTAGCAGCGCGTGCAGTCCCAGATGCCGTGCTCGTCCGAGTAGGCCTGGAGCCGCTCGACCGTGGCGCGGTCGCGGGCGTCGCCGACGAAGCGCATCCCCTTGGCGAGTGCGGCCGGCCCGAGGAAGTCCGGATCCGCTTCCATCGAGTTGCACTCCGAGACGCAGCAGCCGCACATGATGCAGAGCGCCTCCTTGTGGATCACGTCCACCTGCTCCTGGGAGACCGTGTGCTCCTTCTCGCCCGGGTCGGCGTAGCCGGGCTCGAGCCACGGCTTCATCGCGCGGATCTTCCCCCAGAAGGGCTCCATGTCGACGACGAGGTCCTTGACGATCGGGAGGTTCCCCATCGCCGAGATGACGGGGACGTGGCCGGACTGGACGATGTCGTACATGCGCGTCTTGCACGCGAGCACCGCCGCGCCGTCCATGCGCATCCCGCACGAGCCGCAGATCATCATCCGGCAGCTCTTCCGGTACGCGAGCGTCCCGTCGAGGCGGTCCTTGACGAGGTCGAGGACGTCGAGGAGGGTGACCCACTCGGGTGCGTCGACCTCGTACTCCCGGAGGGCGCGCCGGCCCTCGACAGGGTCGTAACGCCAGATCTTGACGGCTACCTGCATTGCGCTAGTACTTCCTCTCCTCGGGCTGCCACTTCGTCATGGTGACGGGCTTCCAGTCGAGGTGCGGCGAGCCGTCTTCCCAGGTCACGAGGGTGTGCTTGAGGAAGTTCTCGTCGTCGCGATCCGCATAGTCGTACGGCCGCGCGTGGGCGCCGCGGCTCTCCTTCCGCGCGAGCCCCGAGACGACCATGCACTCCGCGAGGTCGAGCATGAAGCCCAGCTCGAGGGCCTGGGTGAGATCGTTGTTGAAGATCTCCCCCTTGTCCTCGACGACGACGCGCTCGTAGCGCACGCGCAACGAACGCACGATCTCGTCCTGCTTCAACCTCTGGTCCTCGCGCCGGAAGACGCCGAAATTCTCGTGCATCGTCTCGGCGAGCTCGTCCCGGATCCGCCACGGACGCTCACCCTCGGTACGGTCGAGCAGAGCCCGAAGCTCGCGCTCGGCGCCCACCTCCACCGACGGAGGCACCGCGACGGTCGTATGGCTCATCGCCCAATCCGCGGCGTGGCTCCCCGCGCGCTTGCCGTAGGTGATCGTCTCCATCAGCGCGTTGCCCCCGAGGCGGTTCGCGCCGTGGACGGAGACGCAGGCAGCCTCGCCGGCCGCGTAGAGACCCTCGAGGGTCGTGCGGCCCCAGACGTCGGTGTCGACCCCGCCCATGTGGTAGTGGGCGCCGGGCCGGACGGGGATCGGCTCGTAGATCGGGTCCACGCCCATGAACGTCATCGAGAGCTCGCGCGTCCCGTGGAGGCGCTCGAGGATCCTCTCGGCGCCCAGATGGCGGAGGTCGAGGAAGACGTTGCCGTCGACGCCGCGTCCCTCGTCGATCTCCGTCTGCTCCGCCCGCGAGATGACGTCACGCGAGGCGAGCTCCATGGCGTTCGGTGCGTAGCGCACGAGGAACCGCTCGGCTTGGGAGTTCAGCAAATAGGCTCCCTCACCGCGGCAGCCCTCCGTGATCAGCACGCCCGTGGGAGCGATCGTCGTCGGGTGGAACTGCATCATCTCCATGTCCTCGAGCGCGACGCCCGCGCGGAGTGCCATGGTCATCCCGTCCCCCGTGCACGCGTAGGCGTTCGTGGTGCCGGCGTAGAGCCTGCCCGCCCCGCCCGTGGCGAGGATGACCGTCTTCGCGCCGATCGACCTCAAGCCGCCGTCGACGAGGTCCCACGAGATGACTCCCTGGCAGCGCTCGTCGTCGACGACGAGCTTCCAGGCGAAGAACTCCTCGTAGGTCTTGATGTCGCGCTTCATCACCTGCTCGTAGAGGACGTGGATCAGGACGTGGCCGGTGATATCGGCCGCGTACGCCGTGCGCGGCTCGCCGGCAGCGCCGAACGGGCGCTGCGCGATCCGTCCGTCCGGCGTCCGCGAGAACACCGCTCCCCAGTGCTCGAGCTGGTAGACGTCGCCCGGCGCCTCGTTGCAGAGGATCTCGATCGCGT
>JBOHBD010000339.1:0-1967 GCA_050698195.1 Gaiellaceae bacterium | reverse complement strand
ACCGCGAGCTGCTCGAGGAGCGCGAGGCGGCGTAGACGAGCGTAGGGGCGAGGTGTAGCCCGCCCCTACGCCCCCAGCTCAGGCAGCAGTCCTGGCGCGACCGCTGACGAGCTCGTCGAGGACGACACGGAAGTCGAGCATCGCCTTCCGCAGGTTCTCGGTCGACTGGTCGCCGTCGACCTTCTCGAGCATCGCGTGCCCGTGGCGATACCGCTCGGCGACGTCCGGATAGTCCACGGCGACGTGCGTCGCCTGCTCCTCGGTGTCGGCGTCGGCCGGGTAGCCACGTTCCTCGAGCACGCGTTCGACGACGCGCTCGGCCGCGCGCACGGCATCGGTCGGGTCACTTACGAAGCGCACCTCCGCCTGGCGCCACTCCTCCAGGTAGCGCGCCCGCGCCGCTGCCGACAGCGCCCGGATGTCGAGCTCCTCGTGCTCCCGCTCGACCTCGCTCAGACGGCGCTCGCCGTCACGGCGCCCCGAGCTCGAGACAGCCCGGTGGTACTCGGGCCCGAAGCGTTCCTGCAGGTGCGACCGCCGGCGCCGCTTCGTCCACACGGACACGAGCCCGAGCAGAAGCAGAACCGCGGCTCCCGCCACGATCGCCAGCACGATCCATTCCCAGGTCTCCATTGCACCTCCTTCTACCGAGCTGGTTCCCCCGGCCAGGCGCGCGGAAACCTGTTTCGCGACCGGCTCCTGCGGGCATCACGCGCTCACAACGACACCGAGAGGGGACTCACGTGGACACCGATCGCATCGAAGGCAAGAAGAAGGAGTACGAAGGCAAGGCCCAGCAGAAGTGGGCCGGCGTCAAAGACGAAGTGAAGAACACGTGGGAGGACGTGAAGGACAAGAGCGAGGACGTCGTCGACGAGGGCGAAGACCGCCCCGACGAGCGCGACGAGCGGAAGGACGACGAGCTCGCCGAGTCGAAGCGGCGCTAGCCCTCCTAGATCCTCAGATCCCCCACGGGGGGCGGGCTCTCCGACCCGGAGCCCGTCCCCTACCGACGCGAGCGCAGCAGACGAAGCAGGGCCTTCTCGCCGGCCGTGAGACGCGCAGGCCGGGAGCCCGTCCGCGGCCGGAAGTCCTCGAGCGTGCGGCCCTCGCGGTAGTGCTCGATCACTGCTGGGCTGACGTAGGACTCGCGCGCGACGGCGGCTGTGTTGCCGAGCTCGCGCCCCACCTTCCTCATGGCCGCTGCGAGCACCTTCGTCGCTTCGCCTGCGTCGGCGGGCGGGCCGTGTCGCGCCAGCTCGACCGCAGCGAGCAACGTCCCGCCCCACGTCCGGAAGTCCTTGGCCGTGAAGCCGTTTCCGAGGTGCTCGCCGATGTACGCGTTCAGCACGGGCGCCGTGAGGTTCGCGATCTCCCCATCCCGCTCGAAGCGAAAGAGCCGCGTGCCGTTCTCCAGACGGACGAGCTTCCGGAGCTCCCGGGCGAGGACGACGCTCTCGACCGTTCGCCGGACCAGCGCGCGGTTCTTCGCGCGGAAGCAGAACTCGATCTCCTTCCCTGAGATCGTGACGTGGCGCTTCCTCAGCGTCGTGATGCCGTA
Organism: Gaiellaceae bacterium; assembly: GCA_050698195.1. Taxonomy (GTDB): domain Bacteria; phylum Actinomycetota; class Thermoleophilia; order Gaiellales; family Gaiellaceae; genus GMQP-bins7. The sequence goes on along the minus strand of JBOHBD010000339.1, from coordinate 406 downwards.
GGTGCGGGACGAGCGAGCGTGACGGTCGGAGCCGACGCGAAACCTGCGCCGCCCGGAAGCTCGGGTGGTAGAGGTACTGGAGCCGTCCGGCGGCGTCGACCCCGGTCGCTTGCAGCTTCGCGCCCGCGCTCGGCGAGATCCACACGTCCCGCCACGCAGGTGGGATGGCGAGCGCGCGCACACGCTCGAGCTCGTCGTCGTCCGTGATCTCGCGCCCGCGCGAGTCGACGTACCGGAAGCGCTTGCGTCCTTGCCGCCTCCAGCCTCCGCGCCGCGCCATTCCCGACGGCCATACCCGCGGCACGACAGGTGGAAACGCGAGCCGGATGAGATCATTCGGGCTCGATGGGCGGACACGCCGCATCGGCAGCGTCGACGGTGCGCGAGGTCCTCCGCAACCGCTCGA
>JBOHBD010000338.1:0-5502 GCA_050698195.1 Gaiellaceae bacterium | reverse complement strand
CGGCCGGCGGCGACGAGGGACGTACATCGCGACGACAGTAGGTTGCTCACTCCGCACCTGCGAGCCGTCTCGATCGCGTCACGATCATCTCGCGAGCCTCGTCCTCGGCGAACCCGGCCCCGAGGAGGCGGTCCGCCCACAGCGCAAGTCCGTCCTCGACCGCTGGATACCTCGGATTCCCGCAGTCGCTCGAGAACAGCGAGCGCTCGACGCCCACGGCGCGGACCCCTTCGAAGACGTGCTCCCACGTCGTCTTGCCGCTGAGAGGAGTGGTCAGACAACGCTCGATCAGGCATCCACGCGCGGCGAGCGCCTGCTGGTCCTCGATCGAGAAGTCCTGGCACGGAAACTCCGGGTGCGTGACGACGATGTCGTCGACGCCCTCTTCCACTGCGGCGTCGACGATCGCGAAGGTGTCATCGCGAGGGAGGTGGCCCGTCGCGAGGATCAGCCCGTGCCTGGCGATCGCTCGCAGCACGTCGCGTGCCTCGGGCAGGAGCCCTCCGTCGGGACCGGTGACGTGCACCGCGTCGACGCTCAGCCCGAGACTGCGAAGCTCGTGCTGGAGCCGCGCCCACTGGGGGACATTGTCCCCGTCCTTCGGCTCGGTCCTTCCCGCCGTCTCCGCGGGCGAGTCGACCGTGGGCATCCAGACGATCCGCGCGCCCTCACGCGCGGCGATCTCGACGGCGAGGGCATTCATGCCACCCACCGGCCAGTTGAGGGTCAGCGTGCCGACGACTTCGACGTCCTCGAAAAGCGCCGAGACGACCTGCGCGCGCTCGGCGGTCGAGGTGTAGTGCGACTTCAGGGCGAAGCCAGCGAGCCCGAGCTCGGCGAAACGCTGTGCGAGCGCACGGTCGTCGATCCGCCGTTGAGGCACGTCTGGAGCGACGTGGACGTGCAGGTCGTACGCGCCCCGCACGAGGGCCCGCGCACGGTCGCTGGGCGAGGTCCCGGCGGCCTGCTGCGTCGCCATCGACCGCAACCTAGCCCCCGTCCGCCGGACGGCTCGCGGCGAGCTCGGCGAGGACCGACGCGCTCGCGGCGGCGATTCGCGGCTCTACTCCGAGCTCGAGCAGCAGCTCGCACGCCGCTTCCATCTCGTCCACGCGGCGCACCGCATGTTGGCGACTCCCCTCGACGAGTCGCTCGAGAAGCGGCTCGCCGATGACGGCGGCGATCTCTCGCTCGAGCCAGCTCGCCTGACCGGCGGCATCGGCCGCGCGCAGGCTCTCCACCGCGGAAGCTGCGAGCCCCTTCATGAAGACCGAGCGCAGGAGCTTGAGGATCGCGGCGTCACCGGGACGGTCGGACACGACCTCGACGGGCATGCCGAGTGGTCCGAACGCCTCTGCGAACGCCTGCGCACCGGGGCCTGAGGCGAGAGTCGGTGTTCCGAGGCCGCGTGACGGGACGGCTCCGAGCAGCGCCACGTCCGCGAATCGCGCGCCGGCGCCGGCAACGACTGCGGCGATGTCGTGCTTCAGCTCGGGCGACGCCGTGTTCAGATCGGCGTAAATGGCGCCGGTGCGGAGACCCGGCAGCGCCGACTCGGCCGCGGCGAGCGCCGTCGACGCGGTGGTGAGGGCGAGTACGACCGCACTTCCGGAGACCGCCGCGGTGGGGTCGCCATCCTGGGCGACGCCGTCGGGAGCCGAGGCCACCGGGTCGTAGCCGTGAACCTCGACGCCGGCGGCGGCGAGGTCGGCCGCGAGTCGACCACCGGCCTCGCCGAGGCCGAGCACCGTCACCACCGGCGCGCTCACTGCCGGGAGCTCTGAGCCGTCGATCCGGCCGTCGCGACGATCCATGCTGACATGAAACAGAATTGTTGACGATTTTCTCAACCTTCCGGCAGTATGCGCGTAGGCATGGCGCCCACCTCGAGCTACGACGCCCTCCGCGAGGCGATCATCCGCGGTCACATCGCGCCAGACGCCCGCCTCGTCGAGTCCGACATCTCGACGACGTTCGACATGTCGCGCGGCGCGGTGCGCACCGCGCTCATTCGTCTCGAGCAAGACGGACTCGTCATTCGCGAGCCTCATCGAGGCGCCCGCGTGCGGCGCGTCTCAGACGACGAGGCGATCGAGATCCTGCAGGCACGCGCCGTCCTCGAAGGACTCGCCGTCCGCCAGACCGCCGAGCGAATCGACGATGCAGGCAGTGCCCGCCTACGGGCATGCCTCGCGCGTCAGCGAGAGCTGCTCGACCACGGCGACCTCCTCGGCGCGTCCGACGTGAACGCCGAGCTGCACGCGGCTCTGCTCGAGCTCTCCGGCCACGGAACCGCCATCCGACTCATCGACTCCCTCAGCGCGCAGACCGTGCGCTACCAGTACCGCACCATCCTCATCCCGGGCCGCCCGGCCGCGTCGGTCGCCGAGCACACGGCCATCGTCGAGGCCGTGATCGCCGGACGCGCGCCCGAGGCGGAGCGCGCCATGCGCAGACACCTCCTCAACGTCGCCGGCGCCGTCAAGAGGCGTCGGCTGCCAGGTGGCATCGACAATGCGAGTCGCGGTGTCCTCTAGAGCGGAGCATCGGAGCCTCGAGGACCTGCTGGCGACAGCCGAGAACCCGGTCGAGCTGCTCCGCAATGCGCAGATCGGCGCCAACGTCTTCCCGGGAGTGCCGCCGGAGTTCACGAACTGGCGCGACGAGCAGCGGGCCTGGCAGGAGACCTGCGTCCTCTTCAATCAGTCGTTCCACATGAACGACTTGGCCGTGGAGGGCCCGGACGCGCTGAAGCTGCTCTCCCACCTCGCGGTCAACAGCTTCGACGGATTCGCCTTCGACCGCGCCAAGCACTTCGTGCCGTGCAGCCCAGATGGCTACGTCATCGGAGACGTCATCCTGTTCCCGCTGGGGGAGAACCGCTTCAACCTCGTCGGCCGGGCCCCGGCGCTCACCTGGATCATCTACCACGCGGAGACCGGCGGGTACGACGTCACGGTCGAGCTCGACCTGAGGACGGCGCTGCGTACCGACGGACGCCGTAGGTCCTACCGCTTCCAGGTGCAGGGCCCGAACGCGATGCAGGTGATCGAGAAGGCGCTCGGCGGCTCTCCGCCCGAGCTCGAGTTCTTCCACACGACGTCGGTCACGATCGCGGGCAACACCGTGGGCGCGCTGCGCCACGGCATGGTCGGCCAGCCGGGCTGGGAGCTCTTCGGCCCCTGGGACGACGGGGAAGCGGTGCGCGAGGCGCTCGTGACGGCGGGCGAGGAGTTCGGCCTCCGACAGGCGGGCGGACGAGCGTACTCGTCCAACACGCTCGAGTCCGGCTGGATCCCCTCACCGCTTCCGGCGGTGTACTCCGGCGAGAGCATGCGGGCGTATCGCGAATGGCTGCCGGCGACCGGGTACGAGGGCTCCGCGTCGATCGGCGGCAGCTTCGTCTCCGACGACATCGAGGACTACTACTTCACGCCGTGGGACCTCGGGTATGGGAGCTACGTCAAGTTCGACCACGACTTCATCGGGCGCGACGCGCTCGAGGAGAAGGCCGACGGCGACCACCGCGAGAAGGTCACGCTGGCGCTCGACGACGAGGACGTGACCCGCACCATCGGAACGATGTTCCAGAAGGGCGAGCGGGCGAAGTTCATGGACTGGCCCTCGGCGGTGTACGCGATGCACCAGTTCGACCGGGTCAGCGTCGACGGGGAGACGGTCGGCGTCTCGACGTGGATCGGCTACAGCTCGAACGAGGGCAGGATGCTGACCCTCGCCGTCCTGGACGCCGAGTACGCGGAGCCCGGCACTGACGTGACGTTCGTGTGGGGAGAGGAAGACGGCGGCACCGCGAAGCCCACCGTCGAGCCCCACGTGCAGGTCGAGATCGGCGCAGTTGTCAGCCCGGCGCCCTACGTCGAAGCGGTACGCAGGTCATACGCTCCTGGCGGTTGGCGCGCGTCACATGCTTGATTCCGCGCTCCCCGCCTGTATGCAATCGCTGGACGCGTGCAGCGCCAGGAGGCGGTCGCTCGACGCTGCACAGCGGGTGTTGTATACATGCGCCGATGGCCTCGGACGCACTCGCCGAGCCGCTGGGAGTGTCCGTAGTGCGCGCAACCTTCAAGGCGAGTGCGCCGTCGCAGGTACCGACGGCACAGGAGGTCGGTTCGGGCTCGGGCTGATGACTGAACTGGCTGGTCGGGACGAGAGGTCTCGTCGTAGTCACGCCTGGTGGTTGTCAGGCATGACGGAAGGAGGGAGGTCGTGAAACGGTTTCGGTTGATTGCGGCTGTGGGCGCCGTAGCGTTGCTCACTGTCGCTTTGAGCGGATCGAGCGCGTACGGCGGATCGAGCGGGCCCGCCCAGCGAGCCCCGATCAAGCTCGGCGCGCTCACGCCGCTAACAGGTCCCTTCGCACCCTGGGGCATCCAGGTGCGCGCCGGGATGGCGCTCGCGGTGAACGAGATCAACAGATCAGGCGGCGTGAAGGGTCGCGGGCAGGGGCGGCGGCTCAACCTCGAGGTCGCGGACGACCAGTCCGTGAACACCAGCGTGGCCATCGACGGCTTCAGGCGGCTGACCGAGCAGGAGGACGTCGTCGCAGTCGGAGGCATTATCGGCAGTCCGATCGCGCTGGCGACCGCGCGCCTCGCCGAAGAGGCGAAGGTGCCGCTGTTCCTGGTGAAGGCGGGTAACAACGAGATCCTGACGACCAGCAGCCGCTACACGTTCCGTACGTGTCTGCCTGCGGCCGCCATGGTGGCTGTTTCCGTCGTGCAGCTCGCGCAGCGGCGCAGCATCAGAAGCGTGGGCGTGATGATCGCCGACTACGCGTGGGGCCAGTCGTTCAAGTCGTCGCTCGAGGACGCGGCCAAGGCGGCACCCAACATCAGGTTCAACGTCCAGGTTGCGCCGGTTCCGACGACCAACTTCACGCCGTACCTGCGAGCGTTGGGCGACGTGTCGCTGATCGTGGGGACGGGTCATCCTCCGGGCGCGGGGTTGATCCTGGCTCAGTCGCAGCAGCTCGGGATGAAGGCACCGGTCGTGGGCGCGTACTCGCCGTACTCGCTCACCGTGAAGAACGCAGGGTCGGCGTCGTTCGGACGCTGGAGCGACTTCAAGTGCATGGCCACGGCGACCAAGCAGTACAAGGCGCTCGCCAAGCGCTACCTGCGGGCGTTCCCGCAGAACGAGTTCTTCGAGGACGACGCGCTGGCCGGCTACGCATACGTGAAGATCGTCGCGGAGGCGATCCGCAACGTCGGAGTCAATTCGCAGAGGATCGCCACCTACGTCCGTACGCACACCTTCAACATCCCCGGGTACGCGTTTCCGCTGCGGTGGACCGCGTGGGGAGAGCTGAGGGGAGCGCGGGTTCAGTTCGCCGTCCTGACGAGGGGGCCTACGCCGGAGCGCGGGTTGAACACCGGCGGGAACTGGTGGCCGAGGGTGCTGTTCAAGTCGCAGCCGCTGCCGCCGTATCGACCGTAACCCTGGAGGCTCGATCTGCTCCTCGAGGTCGACGGGGTCACGAAG
>JBOHBD010000337.1:0-2173 GCA_050698195.1 Gaiellaceae bacterium | reverse complement strand
CGAGCCGCTTCGCCTCGCGCACGGCTTGTGGCCCTCCCGCGAGGAGCGCCTCCACAATGCCGGAGACCGCTTCTTCCGTGGTCACCGAGATCTCGTGTACCAGCCCGGTTCGGAGCGCGACGTCGGCGCCGAAGCGCTCCCCGGTGAGGAAGTAGCGCCGCGCGGCCGGCCCGATCTTCCGGAGCACGAACGGGGAGATGACCGCCGGGACGATCCCCAGGCGGACCTCCGTGAAGCCGAAGACCGCCTCAGTGTCGGCGACCGCGATGTCCGCGCACGCGACGAGGCCGGACCCGCCGCCGAGGGCGTAGCCGTGGACGAGGCACACGACCGCAGCAGGGCACGTATCGATCGCCTCGAGCATGCGGTAGAGGCGCATCGCGTCCTCGACGTTCTCGTCGTAGGAGAGGTCTATCGACGAGCGCTGCCACTCCACGTCGGCGCCGGCGCAGAAGCTCGAGCCCTCGCCGGTGAGGACGACCGCCCGCGCGTCCCCGACGTCCGCGAATGCCTCCGTCAACTCTGCGATGAGCGCGGCGTCGAACGCGTTTCGCCGTTCCGCCCGCACGAGCGTGACTCGGAGGACGCGGCCGTCCCGTTCGACCCGGAGTGCCTCCATCGGGCGACACCATATGGTTTCGGGATGGCCGTGAAGCGCTTCACCGTGGAGCTGGACCGGTGATGGCGCCGCTCCGGGGAGCTCTCGCCGCGTCCGTCACTCCGCTGCGGAACGACGGGGCCGAGGTCGACGAGGCGGCGCTCGGCCCGCTCGTCGACTTCTTCGTCGCGGCGGGCCTCGACGGCATCCTCGCGCTCGGGACAGCGGGGGAGGGGATTCTCCTCGTCGAGGACGAGCGGCGCCTCGTCGCCGACGTCTTCCTCCAGGCCGCCGACAATCGGCTCCAGGTCGCCGTTCAGTGCGGCGCCCAGACGACCGCCGAGACCGTGGCTCTCGCCGCGCATGCCGCCGAAGCCGGCGCCGACGCGGTCGTCGTCATCGGGCCGCCCTACTTCCGCCTGGACGAGCCCGCGCAGTACGCCCACTTCCTCGCCGCCGCGCTGGCGTGCGCACCGCTGCCGTTCTACGTCTACGAGTTCGAGTCGACGAGCGGGTACGCCGTCGCCCCGGCGGTCCTCGAACGTCTGCGCGACGGCGCGCCGAACCTCGCCGGGCTCAAAGTCTCGGACACGCCCTTCGACCGCTTCTCGCGCTACCTGCTGCCCGGACTGGACATCTTCGTGGGGCCGGAGGCCCTGATCCACGAGGGGCTCGGAGCGGGCGCGGTCGGTGCGGTCTCCGCGCTCGCCTCGGCGTTCCCGGAGGACGTCGCAGCAGTCGTCCGGCAGCCGACCGCCGAAGGAGCCGAACACCTCGCCGGTCTGCGGTCGTTCGTGGAGCGCTTTCCGCGTCAGGCGGCCCTCAAGCGTCTTCTCGGCCGTCGCGGAGTGCCGGTGACGGAGGACGTGCGCCCGCCACTCCGCTCGCTGACGCCCGACGAGCGCCAGGAGCTCGACGGCTGGCACGACGCGCTGGCCGTCTCGACGCCGCTATAGCTCGAGGACTTCGAACTCCTCGGCGACCTGGGGATCGGCGCCGATCAGCTCGCGCGCTCGTGTCACGTCCTCGGCGATCTCCTCTCCGAAGAGGACGACCCCGAATCGCTCGCTCGCCTCGTTCCAGATCCATGCGCTCGGCTCCTCGAGCTCGGGGAGCAAGTCGCGCAGCTCGTCGATCGTCGTTCCGGAGTCGAGGAGATTCCAGATGAGGATGCGGACGATCATCGCGCGGCGGCAAGCCTACGGTGCAGGCGGGCTCGGCGCCCGCCTGCACCGAGGGGCTCGCTAGCAGACGACGATCAGGTGGAACGGGCGATCGGCCGCCGCACCCGCGGAGTCGCGGGTTGCGACGCCGACACCGTTCGCGTTGCCGTTCCGTGGCACGACGGAGGTCTCGCCGGCGGGAGTGGCCAATCCGGCCGTCGGATTACCGATCGACGCGGTGTACGTGCAGCCGGTCACGTCCTGATTGAAGATCACCTCGTACAAGCCGAGCCCGACGCGACCGGCGGAGGTGGTTCCCTGGGAGCGGGCGAGGCTCCCGCTCGCGTTGACGACTGCCGACAGCCGGGTGACGGAGCCCGCCGGCCCCGCCGGCCCTGCGGCACCCGCCGGC
>JBOHBD010000336.1:0-3120 GCA_050698195.1 Gaiellaceae bacterium | reverse complement strand
TTCCCGCGTCGGTCATGAACGCCGTCCCGCGCTCGAGCACGCGGGCATCCGCCGTCTGGACGTGTGTGTGCGTTCCGACGACGGCCGTGACTCGGCCGTCGAGCCAGCGGGCGAGGGCGACCTTCTCGCTCGTCGCCTCGGCGTGCACGTCCACGAGGACGAACGGGGTCTCACGAACGGCGGTGTCTACCAGCTCGTCGATGACCTCGAACATCGACGTGGCGGGGTGCAGGAAGAGCGAGCCGAGGACGTTGATGACCGCGAGGCGCGCTCCGTTCGCCGCCGGGACGATCACGAGCCCGCGGCCGGGCGTGCTCGTCGAGGTGTTGGCCGGACGGATGACGCGCTCCGAGCTCTCGAGGTAGGGGCCGATCTCGGTGCGGCGAAACGCATGGTTCCCGAGGGTGACCGCGTCCACTCCCGCGGCGAGCAGCTTGTCCGCGAGGCGAGGGGTTATCCCGACCCCGTCTGCTGTATTCTCGCCGTTCGCGACGCAGACGTCGATCTCGAGCTCGGCCCGCAGCGTGGGCAGACGTACCTCGAGCGCCCGCCGACCCGGGGCGCCGACGACGTCCGCGATGAAGAGAATACGCAGGGGCAGGAGCCTACGGCACGCCGAGCGTCGCGGATGGGTAGACCTGAATCGAGACGTTGTTCCCGCCGTCCGCGGCGAAGCGGCCGAGCGCCTGCTCCTCGAACCGCTTGATGTCGACCACGCGCCCGAGCTTCGAAGAGCCGGCGGCGACGTTCGCTCCCACGGTGAGCGCGCGGTCGAGGCGTACGTTCTGGATGGCGACGACGAGAGACGGTGCTGCGGTCGGACGCAGCTCGATCTCCGCGCCGACCCTGCGTCCCGAGACGAGGTGGTCGCGGATCGCGACGACGGTGCCGTCCACCGGCGAGTAGATGTCCGTGCCGGCAACCGCGCCGACGTCGAGCGTGCGCAACGCGCCGCTCTCGAGCTGGTACCACGCGAGGCCCCGGCGCGACGATCCCGTGATCTTGCGCCAGAGACGAGCGAGGAGCCCCTCGTTCGCCTGCGGCCCGACGGGGTGCAGGACGAGCGCCCCGTCGTCCGAGCCGTGGAACCCGACCGCCGTCACTCCGCCCTGTGCAACCGGCGACTGCACCCGGAGGTTCCCGATCGTTGCCAGCACCTGGGGCTCCGGCGGCGCCGAGGTGACGGGAAGCGGAGCCGGAACAGGGGCGTCCGGAGCTCCCTCGACGGCGTTGTCGTCGAAGGCCGTCAGCAAGAGCACGGCGATGCCGAGAACCCCGACCACGACCGCGAGCGCGAACCACCGCGCCCTCGCCTGAGCCCTCCGCCGGTTAGCACGCAGCCTGGCTGCGTGCCGTGAGCGCGGAGTCGTCATTTCTCGGACCGTAGCAAGCTCGGCTGCTTGCTAGCGCAAGACCGGAATCCGCCCGCGCGGTTCCGGTCGCGCGAATCCTGACGGATTCCGCCTCGCGGCCGCGGCGGTCCCTTTACACCTTGCGTGGCCGGGCGGTGAGAGGACCCGCGGTACGATCGTGCCGATGGGCACTCCGGGCCCGACGATCCAGATCCCGCGATGGATCCAGCTCGTCGGACTGCCCGTGCTCCTCCTCCTCGCGTTCCTCCTCGCAAGCACGCTCGGCCACGTGCTCTTCCTGTTCCTCACCGCGTCCGTGATCGCGTTCATGCTCAACCCGCTCGTCCGGGACCTGACGCGCCTCCGGTTGCCGCGTGCGCTCTCGGTGACGATCGTCTACGCGATCTTCGCCGCGACCGTCGCCGCGCTCCTGATCGCGATCGGCGTCGTCGCATTCGACCAGGCACAACGTGCGGGCGAGCGGATCGACGACTACGTGTCGAACGAGGACGCGGCGACCGGGCAGACGGCTGCCGAGGTCGACATCGACGGGCTGCAAGCGTGGCTCGACGACCACGGGCTGGAGCGCATCCAGATCCGGGAGCAGGTGACCGACTGGGTCGACTCGCTCAGCGCCGGAGACGTCTCCGGGTACGTGCAGCGAGGGATCGAGTTCGCTCAAGGTGCGGCGATCTCGGTCGTGCTCCTCCTGTTCTCGCTGATCCTGATCGTCGTCATCTCGATCTACATGCTCCTCGACATGCCGCGCCTCGAGCGCTCGATCGACTCGCGCTTCCCGCCGCACGACGGCCCGCCGCTGACGCACCAGATCGAGACCGCGCTCTGGGGCTACGTGAAGGGACAGGCGATCCTCTCGACCGTCATCGGCACGAGCGCGGGCGTCGGCATGTGGATCTTGGGCAAGACCGGTCTCGTGGACGGCGCCGAGGAGTACGCGCTCCTCTTCGGTCTCTGGACGGCCTTCATCGAGGTCATTCCCTACATCGGCCCCTGGCTCTCTGCGGTGCCGCCCGCCATCTACGCGCTCTTCGTCGACCCGGTCGGGGTGATCTGGGTCGCCGCGCTCTTCCTCTTCATCTACCAGGTCGAAGGGCACGTCGTCGTCCCGAACGTGATGGCGAGCGCGTTGCGGCTCCACCCGCTGCTCGTCATCTTCGGGCTCCTCGCCGGAGGCGAGCTGTACGGGATCGCGGGCGTCCTCGTCGCGCTGCCGACGATGGCGGGGCTCCGCGCGATCTGGGGGTTCTTCAAGCCGCGCGTCCGACTGGAGCGCTGGGACGAAGGCCCGCCGGAGATTCCCGTCGAGGTCGAGCTGCAACCTTCCGAGGTGGAACCTCCACGCGCCGCGAGCCGTTCCGGTTAGCGTCACGCACATGTGGAACACGATCGCCGCTGAGGCAGCCGCGGAGAGCCCGCTCTGGGCCGACGCCCTGCTCCCGGTCCGAGAGCGCCGCCACGAGCCCGTCTTCTCGGTCCTCGCGCCTCCGGATCTCGCGCTCGGGCTGGAGACGATCTACGAGGGGTACCTGGTCCACTACTGGCGGTCGCGGCTCTTCTCGCAGGTAGACGCGGACACGGCGCTCCTCCTCGGCGACTACCTCTACGCGCACGGGCTCGTACGCGTCGCGGCGACGGGAAACATCGCTGCGGTCGCCGACCTCGCCGAGCTCATCTCCCTCTGCGCGCAAGCACGTGCGCAGGGAAGAGACGGCGACGGTGCGGCCTGGGCCGCGACGGCGTCGTGCCT
>JBOHBD010000335.1:0-4081 GCA_050698195.1 Gaiellaceae bacterium | reverse complement strand
ACACGCTCGACTACGTCGAGCGGATCCTCGACGACTTCTTCGAGCTCCACGGTGATCGCGGGCGGACCGACGACCACGCGATCGTGAGCGGGCTCGGGAAGCTCGACGGTCGCACGGTCGTCATCGTCGGTCATCAGAAGGGCCGTGATTTGAAGGAGCGGACGAACCGCAACTTCGGGATGGCATACCCCGAGGGCTACCGGAAGGCGATGCGCGCGATGGCGCTCGCGGACCGTCATGGCTTTCCCCTGGTGACCATGGTCGACACGCCCGGCGCGTACCCGGGAGTGGCCGCGGAGCAACACGGTCAGGGCGGCGCGATCGCCCGCTCACAGGCCGCGATGGTGCGGCTTTCCGTGCCGACGGTCGCCTGCGTGATCGGCGAAGGTGGATCGGGTGGAGCAGTCGCGATCGCGGTCGCCGACCGTGTGCTGATGCAGGAGCACGCGATCTACTCCGTCATCTCCCCGGAAGGCTGCGCCGCGATTCTCTGGCGCGACGCCGGGGAGGCGCGCAAGGCTGCCGCCGCGTTCAAGCCCGACGCCGCACACTGCCTCGAGCTCGGCGTCGTCGACGCGATCGTGGCCGAGCCCGAAGGAGGCGCGCACACGAACCCCGACGAGGCCGCGAAGCTCCTGGAAACGAGCATCGTCGAGGCCCTCGAGGAGATCGAGTCGATGGATCCCGACGAGCGGCGACGCCGGCGGCGGGCGAAGTACCGCGTGATGGGCGTCCTGGCCTCGGCTTGAGGCGCGCCGCAGCCCCTCCACTGGTCCGCTTCGCGGACAAAGGCGCGCCGCAGATGTTGGGGGAACCTCCCGGTTCCCCCAAGCCCCCACCACTGGTCCGCTTCGCGGACAAAGCGCTTCGCGCTTTCCACATCTTCCACAGGCTTATCCCCGGCCTGGTAACGCCTCTGAGCAGGGGAATCTTCCAATCTGCAGCCAGTTGGTGAAGAAAGCGTTGCGCTGATGGCGACAATCCACAGATGACGCTCGGCGAGTACCGGAAGAAGCGCCGCCCTGGCTCGACGCCCGAGCCCTTCGGACGGAAAAGCGGGATGAAGGCAGAACGTCTGTTCGTCGTCCAGCGGCACGCCGCGCGGCGGCTTCACTACGACTTTCGCCTCGAGCGAGAGGGAGCGCTCGCGAGCTGGGCGGTGCCGAAGGGCATCCCGCTCCGTCGCGGCGAGCGACACCTCGCGGTCCACGTCGAGGATCATCCGCTCGACTACGCCGACTTCGAGGGAACGATCCCGGCGGGCGAGTACGGCGCGGGGACGGTCGAGATCTGGGATCGCGGTACGTACGAGCTCCTCGAGGAGAAGCGAAACGGCGGGATGACGGTGCGGTTGCGCGGAGAGAGGCTGGACGGAGTCTGGACGCTCGTGCCGGCGAAGCTCGACGGCGACCCCAAGAACTGGCTCCTCCTGCGCAAGGACGGCGCGACGGAGGAGGCGAGCCGTTACTCGCCGATGCTCGCGACGGCGTCGGAGACCCTGCCCGAGGGGGACGGCTGGGTCTACGAGCCGAAGTGGGACGGGTTCCGCGCGATCGTGGCGGTCTCGGCCGGCGAGGCGACGCTGACGAGCCGGAACGGGAACGACCTCACCGAGCGCTTTCGGGAAGCCGCGCGCGCTGCGCAGCTCGGAGTCCGCTCCGCCGATGCCGTGCTGGACGCCGAGATCTGTGCTCTCGACGAGCGCGGCAGATCCCGCTTCTCGCTCCTGCAAGAAGGAAGCGGCGCCCTCGTCCTCGTCGTCTTCGACCTGCTCGAGCTCGACTCCGAGCCGCTGGTCGGTCTCCCCCTCGCCGAGCGGCGCAACCGGCTCGAGACGCTGATCGACTCGTCGCGCGGGACCGTGCTCCTGTCGCCGCAGTTCGAGGACGGCGACGCGCTCCACGCCGCGGCGAAGGAGCAGGGGCTGGAGGGGGTCGTCGCGAAGCGCACCGACTCCGGCTACCAGTCGGGGAGGCGTAGCACGGACTGGAGGAAGGTGAAGGTGCGCGACCGCCAGGAGGTCGTGATCGCGGGCTACACGAAGGGCCAGGGGCGTCGCGCTGGCTTCGGGGCGCTCGTCGCCGGCGTCCACGAGGCGGGCGGCCTGCGCTGGGCGGGCAACGTCGGCACGGGCTTCACCGACGCGGAGATCGAGCGGTTGTCCGCGCTCTTGAAGCCGCTCGAACGCTCGGACTCGCCGCTCGCGGAGAGGCCGAAGATGCCGCGCGTCCGGCCGCGCGACGTCGTCTGGGTCGAGCCGCGGCTCGTGGCGGAGGTGGAGTTCGCAGAGTGGACACGGGAAGGACGGCTGCGCGCGCCTGTTTACCTCGGGCTTCGCGAGGACAAGCCTGCCTCCGAGGTGCGCAAGGAGCGAACGCCATTGCCGGCGGTGCTGAAGAAGGGGCGCCGGGAGCTCCGCCTGAGCAACCTCGACAAGCTGTTCTGGCCGGACGAGGCGATCACGAAAGGCGACCTCATCTCCTACTACCGCGACGTCGCCGAGGCGCTCGTCCCCCACCTCCGCGGGCGGCCGTTCACGATGAAGCGCTACCCCGACGGCTGGCAGGGGAAGCACTTCTTCCAGAAGCAGGCGCCGTCGCACATGCCGAGCTGGATCAGGAGCGTCCCGATGCCCGCCTCGACCCGCGAGGGCGAGAAGAAGATCATCCACTACGCGATCGTGGACGACGAGCTCGCGCTCCTGAGGATGGTCAACATGGGCTGCATCGACATGCACGTGTGGTCGTCTCGGGTGGACAAGTCCGAGCGGCCCGACTGGGTGATGTTCGATCTCGACCCCGCGGAGGGAGCGACCTTCGAGGACGTCGTGACGGTCGCGAATCTCGTCAGGGACACACTCGACCTGCTCGAGCTCGAGGCCTTCCCGAAGACGTCCGGCTCGCGTGGGATCCACATCCTCGTGCCTGTCGCGCGCCGGCACACCTTCGCGGATGCGCGGGAGTTCGCCGCGATCGTCGCCGGCGCACTCGCCCGCGCGCATCCCGGGCTCGTCACGACGGAGTGGGCGCGGAAGAAGCGTCGCGGCGTCCTCGTCGACGCGAACCAGAACCGGCCGGGCGCGACCAACGCGACCGTGTACTCGGTCCGACCGCGTGCAGGAGCCCCGGTCTCGACACCGCTCCGTTGGCACGAGGTGGCGCCGGGTCTCGACCTGGCGGCGTTCACGACGGACGCGGTGCTCGATCGCGTCGCACGCGACGGCGATCTCTTCGCCGGTGTGCTCCAGGGCAAGCAGTCGTTGACGCAGGCCCTGCGACGCCTGCGTTAGTCGGGTGGATCCCCGAGCCCGCGCGGGTGCCCGAGGACGGAGAGCTCGACGATGTCGCGGCGGAAGAAGAGCTCGACCGTCCAGTCGGCGACGACCCGGAGCTTCCTCGAGAGCAGCGGCAGCTGGTAGAGGTGGTACGTCCGGGCGACGAACCAGCCGAGGAAGCCGCGGAGCCGTAGTCCGGGGATCTCCGCGATCCCCTTGTACCGGCCGAGGGTCGCGACCTGCCCGAGCATGCGGTAGCCGTACGGTCGCGGCGCGTCGCCCAGGTTCCTCGCCAGCCGCCGGGCTTGTCGCAGCGCGTGCTGGCAGGTCGGTGGGTCGAGCGCGCCCGGTGTGCTCGTGTTCCGGACCGCGGCGCAGTCTCCGAGCGCCCAGGCATCGCCCTGGCCCTCGACCCGAAGGGTCTCGTCCACTCGCACCCGCCCTCGCTCGTCGACGGGCAGGCCGAGCTCGCCGACGAGGGGATTCGGACGCACGCCCGCAGTCCAGACCAGCGTTCGCGCGGGAATGGCGATCCCGTTCGAGAGCACCGCCTCCCGGCCGTCGTACGACGCGAGCGTCGTCGAGACGTGGATCTCGACTCCGCGCCGCTCGAGCTGGTGGGCCGCGTACTCGCCGAGTCGCCGCGGGATCTCGGGGAGGATCTTCGGCGCCGCGTCGACGAGCACCCAGCGCTGGGGAATGTTTCGGAGCGCCGGATAGAACCGGAGCGCATCGTGTGCCAGGTCGTTCAGCTCTCCCAGCGCCTCGACTCCGGCGTAGCCCGCGCCGACGAAGACGAATCCGAGC
>JBOHBD010000334.1:0-2538 GCA_050698195.1 Gaiellaceae bacterium | reverse complement strand
CGGCCGAGCGCGTCCGCGACGTGGCGCTCGACCTTCTCGAGAGCGGGCTCGTCGATCAGCGGACCGACGTCGACGCCCGGCGTGAACCCGTCGGCGACCTCGAGCGCCTCGACGGCGGCGGTGAAGCGCTCGAGGAATGCGTCGTAGATCCCGTCCTGGACGAGCAGCCTGTTCGCCGAGATGCAGGTCTGGCCGGAGTTCCGGTACTTGCAGAGGACCGCGCCGACGACGGCCGCGTCGAGATCGGCGTCGTCGAAGACGACGAAGGGCGCGTTGCCGCCGAGCTCGAGCGAGATCTTCTTGAGGCCGGCCGCGCACTGCCGCATGAGGAGCTTCCCGACCTCGGTCGAGCCCGTGAACCCGAGCTTGCGCACGGCCGGGTTCGACGTCATCTCCTCCCCAATCGTGGGCGCGTCCTCGGCGGCGCCGGTGACGATCGAGAAGACGCCGGGCGGCACCCCGGCGTCGTCGGCAAGGGCCGCGACGGCGAGCGCGGACAGAGGAGTCTGCTCCGCCGGCTTGAGCACCATCGTGCAGCCGGCGGCGAGCGCGGGCGCCGATTTGCGCGTCACCATCGCGGAGGGGAAGTTCCAGGGCGTGATCCCGGCGGTGACTCCGACCGCGTCCTTCGTCACGAGGATGCGCTTGTCGGGCCACGGCGCCGGGATGGTGTCGCCGTAGACGCGCTTCGCCTCCTCTCCGAACCACTCGTAGAACGACGCCGCGTACGCGACCTCGAGCCTCGCCTCGGCCAGGGGCTTGCCCTGCTCGGTCACCATCAGGCGCGCCAGCTCGTCCTCGTGCTCGAGCATGAGGTCGGAGAGCCTGCGGAGGACGCGGGCGCGCTCCTTCGCCGGGCGGTGCTTCCACTCGGGGAGCGCACGCTCGGCAGCCGCCAGCGCTCGACGCGTCTCCTCCGCGCCCATCCGCGGCACGTCTGCGACCGTCTCGCCGGTGGCAGGGTTCGTCACCGGGAACGTCGCGCCGGAGTCGGCGTCGACCCACGTCCCGTCCACATAGGCCTGCCGGCGGAGCAGCCCGGGCTCGACCGCGGTCACGCCGCGAACGATAATCGAGCGCATGGCAGCGCAGTTCGTCCAGCTCGACGCGGTGCGGGCCTTCGAGCTCGCAGCGGGCGTGACCGGGCAGCCCCTGTTCGGAGAGGGAGCGATGCTCAACCTGATCCGCTTCGAGCCGGGGGCGACGGTCCCGCTCCACAGCCACCCGCACGAGCAGCTCGGGATCGTGCTCGAAGGGATGCAGGCGCTCGTCGTCGAGGGAGTCGACCACGAGCTGGGCCCGCTCGAGGCCTACGTGATCCCCGGCGGCGTCGAGCACTCGGCGTACTGCGGCCCCGAAGGAGCGCTCGTGCTCGACGTCTTCGACCCCGTTCGCGAGGACTACCGCGAGCGCTGGGAGTCGGAGGGCTAGGCCGAGCCGGACACGACGACGTACAAGACCATTCCTTCGAAGTCCTGCTCGCCCGAATCGATGCGCTCGAGGTAGCTGCGAGCAGACGCGGCGAGCTCCGGCGAGACGAGCCCGTCGGCCTCCATGTGGTCGAGCGCCTGGTCGGGAATGATCTGCCGGATCGGTCGGCGCCCGACGACGACGCTGTGGGCGACGACGGCGTCGACCGCGATCGCCGAGAATCCCGCGTCACGGATCAGCGCCGGAAGCCGGCGGCCGATGTACCGATCGCCCCCCAGGAGCCGCTGCCCCTCTGCAACCGCGCGCATCAGCTCACCCGTGAAAGGCGGCTCTGGGTAGAAGAGCGCGTCGAAGGCCTGATCGGAGTCGACGACGATGAGCCGGCCACCGGGACGAAGGACGCGACGGAGCTCGGCCAGCACCGCCGGCACGTCCGGGAGATGCTGGAGCAGGAACCGGGCGAGGACGACGTCGAACGACTCAGCCGGAAGCCCCGTTGCGGAAGCGCTCGCCTCGACGAATCGCACTCGCTCCGACCCTGCGAGGAGCTCCCGGGCGTGAGCGAGCATGGTCGAGTCGAGATCGAGACCCGTCACCGAGCCGCCCCGAACGTGCTCGAGGAGCAGCGCAGTCACGAATCCGGGGCCGCAGCCCGCCTCGAGGACCGTGGCGTCCTCTCGAAGCCCGTGCTGCACGAGCGCCCGCAGCTCCTGCGGCCACGCGAGCTCGGCCTGCACCCGCAGCCGGTCGAGCTCGGCTGACGCATCGCGGAAGCGCGCCTCGCCGATCCTGTACGAGCCGGTCTCACCCGAACCCACGGCAGGAGGAGTCTAGGCGGACAGCGCGGCGCGCACGTGGTCCGAGAGCGGCGTCGGGCGGCCTTCGCCGTCGACGTTCACGACCGTGTGTCGCCCGGACACGTAGACCTCGCCGTCCTTCGTGATCGTCCAGGCGTAGGTGATCGACGTCCGCCCGACCCGTTCGGCACGAATCGTCACCACGATCTCGTCCTCGAAGCGCAGCACCTTCTCGAACTGGGCCTCGGCGTGCCGCCGCGGGTAGTCGCCCCACTGCTCGAGCAACCCGAGACGGCGCATGAGACCCGTC
>JBOHBD010000333.1:0-8640 GCA_050698195.1 Gaiellaceae bacterium | reverse complement strand
GTCCAGTGGCGGTTCTGGGAGTCGGCGACGACCAAGCACATCGAGTACGTCTTCGAGGAGACGCCGTACTGGGACTGGATCGTGAACACTGCGATCGTCGGCGCCGTCGTCGTGGCGATCACGCTCGTCGTCGCGCTCCCGGCGGGCTACGCGCTCGCTCGACTGTCCGGGAGCTGGGGCCAGAGCGCCGGCATCGCCATCTTCCTCGTCTACCTGGTACCGCCGACGCTCCTCTTCCTCCCGCTGTCACCGGTCATCGCTCGGCTCGGGCTCCACAACTCCCTCCTCGCGCTGATCCTCGTCTACCCGTCGTTCACGATCCCGTTCTCGACCTGGCTCCTCATGGGCTTCTTCAAGACGATCCCTCAGGAGCTCGAGGACGCCGCCCTCGTGGACGGCTGCTCGAGGATCAAGGCGCTCCTCCGGATCGTCTTCCCGGTCTCGCTTCCCGGGATCCTCACCGTCGTCATCTTCGCGTTCTCGCTCTGCGTCAACGAGTTCATCTACGCCTTCACCTTCATCTCGTCGTCCGAGAACCGCACGCTCTCCACCGGCGTCCCGAACGAGCTCATCCGCGGGGACGTCTTCTTCTGGCAGTCGCTGATGGCCGCGACCCTGATCCCCAGCATCGTGCTCGCCCTCCTCTACAACGCGTTCCTCGACAGGTTCATCAAAGGCTTTACAGGCGGCGCCTTCAGGTAGAGAATCGATCGGTAGAAAGGAGGTACCCGTGGCGGACGCTACAGACGAGCTCGTGGGCCAGAGCTCAGCGCTGACCCGGGAAGACCTGCTGAAGAGGGCCGGTGCGGCCGCATTCGCGGTCAGCATGTTCGGCGCCCTCCCAGACAAGGCCCTGGGCTTCTACGGCCCGCTCAAGTATCAGCACAAGCAGCTCTCCGGGGAGCTGAGGATCCTCCAGTGGGTCCACTTCGTTCCGTCCTACGACGTGTGGCTCGACAACACCTATGTCAAGCAGTGGGGCGAGAAGAACGACGTCGAGGTCAAGATCGATCACATCAACAACGCGCTGCTCTTCAGCACGGCTTCGTCGGAGGTCGCCGCCCAGAGCGGTCACGACCTGTTCCAGTTCATCTCACCTCCGTCGTCGTTCCAGAAGCAGGTGATCCCTCTGAACGACGCCATTCAGGAGGTCACGAGGAAGCTCGGGCCGATGACGAGGGTCGGCCGCCGGAGCACCTACAACCCGAGGACCAAGCAGTTCTTCGGCTTCCCCGACAACTACGTCCCCGACCCGATCCACTACCGGAAGAGCCTCTGGAACGAGATCGGCGTGGGTCTCCGGACGTGGGAGGACGTTCGCAAAGGAGCGCCGCTCCTGAAGGAGGAGGGGCACCCGGTCGGTCTCGGCATGTCGAACGAGATCGACTCGAACATGTTCCTCATCGCCCTCCTCTACTGCTACGGCGGGTTCATCCAGAACGAGGAGAACAGGATCGTCTTGAACCAGGGCTCGAACCGCAGGGGTGCGATCCAGGCGCTCGAGCTGATGCGCGACATCTACCGGCGTGGGATGTCCGACGAGGTGTTCGCCTGGACAGCCGCATCCAACAACCAGGCTTTCGTCGCCGGAAGGCTCTCGCTCGCGGTGAACGCGATCTCGATCGCGCGAACCCTGGAGGACTCGGGGAACACCGCCGTCTCCGACGACACCTGGCTCGCGTCCATCCCGCGCGGCCCCGTCATGCGCCTGGGCAACGAGCACGTGATGGGCGTCTACGTGATCTGGAAGTTCGCGAAGAACAAGGAGGCGGCGAAGCAGTTCCTGATCGATCAGCAGCTCGCCTACAGGCAGCACTTCCTCCAGAGCAAGTACTACAACTTCCCCGGCTGGACGGGAGCGGTCAAGGGCGGCTTCAAGCAGATCCGCAAGATCGCGGCGGGGGACACGCACAAGCCCCGCGGCAAGTACACGATCCTGACGACGATCGCGGAGAAGCACACGACGAACGTCGGGCACCCCGGTAACTCGAACGCGGTCATCGACGAGATCTTCAACCGCTATCTGATCCCACAGATGTTCGCCGAGGTCGCCCAGGGCAAGACCTCTCCGGCCGATGCGGTTCGCGACCTCGACCGCCAGGCCAAGAGGATCTTCCGCAAGTGGCGGCGGCAGGGGCTCGTGTAGGAACCGAAAACGCTGCGGACGTCGAGGGCCCCGGGAACGGGGCCCTCGGTCCTTCTCGAGCTCAGAAGCGGACGACCGCCTTCGCCCCGCCGCCCTGGGCGCTCCAGGCCGAGGCGACCTCGTCGAGCGAGAACGTCTCCACGGCGATGCTGATGCGCCCTGCAGCGACCTGCTCGGTGACCTCGACGTAGGCCTGCCGGCGCTCGTCCGGCGTGAGCCCGAAGTTGGAGTGGCCGAGGATCGACAGCTGCTTTCCGCGAACGGCTGCGGACGCGAACGTCGCCTCGGGCCCGGCCGACTGGCCGACGTGGACGATCCGTGCTTTCGGCGCCGCCGCCTCGACGGCTGCCCTGACCGGCTCGCCCCACAGCGGGTCGACGACGACGGTCGGCCCGTCTCCGCCGCATGCCTCCCGTAGCCGCTCGACGAGGTCGTCACCCTCGAGCAGCACCGTCGTGTCGGCGCCCAGCTCGAGCGCACGCCGGAGCCGCTCGTAGTTGCGACCCGCACCGACCACCCGCTCCGCGCCGAGGACTTGTGCCGCTTGAAGCGCGATCGACCCCACCGTGCCGGTTGCGCCCAAGACGAGCACACGGTCGCCCTCGGCGACCTGCGCTCGGGTCGCGACCGGCATCCAACCGGCGACACCCGCGACTCCACACGCGGCGGCGACGGCGTCGTCGAGCCCTTCGGGCACCGGCACTCCGAGCTCGGCGGGGAAATCCGTCCGCTCGACCAGGAAGCCGTCGCGCTGGGTTCCCCGACCCTCTCCGAAGAGGTAGATCCGCTCCCCGTTACGACTCCCTACCGCTTCGCAGCCGGGGACGTAGGGAAGCGCGGGATGGCCGCCGTAGAAGCGACCGGCAGCGACGGCCAGGTCGAGCGGGTTGAGTGCGACGGCCCTGACCTCGATCGCACCGTCCCCCTCCACCTCGACCGGGCGGGGAGGCTGACCCAACTCGGCGATTCGCGCCGCGCGCACGCCGGCATCTTACGGCTGACGGCAGAATCGATCGGTGGCGAGAATCCTCGATCCGGAAGGCGCGCATCTCGCGGCACTGAGGCGGCTCGAGCGCTTCGGCGGGCGGCGGGTGCTGGAGATGGGCTGCGGGGAGGGCCGGCTGACGGCGGGAATCGCGGCCGAGGCGGGTCACGTGCTCGCATTCGACCCGGACCCGGCGTCCGTCGCCGCGGCGCGTCGCTCGCTGCCGGCGGACCTCTCCGAACGGGTCGTCTTCCGTGCCGCCTCGGCGCAGGAGATCGAGATCGAGCGAGGCGCTTTCGATCTCGTCGTGTTCTCCTGGTCGCTCTGATGCGTGGCGCCGGAGGACGTCGTGCACGTCCTTGGTCGGATGCTCGAGGCTCTCGCACCGGGCGGAGTCGTGCTCGATCTCCAGGTGATCCGGCCGGACCCGAAGGTCGAGCTGGACGGGCAGGTCGTGTGCGAGATAGACGGCGAGCCGTTGTTCCTGTGGGCGGACGCGGCGACGGCCGCGGTCGACGCTCGGATCGCGACGGGCGATCTGGTCGAGGAGGCCGTCGACGATCACGACGTGCGGAAGCACTATGCGAACGGCCCCGAGCTGGTCGACGACGTCGCCGGCTCGAAGCGCCGGCTCCGAGACAGAGACGTGCCCATCGTCAGAGAGATACGGGCGCCGCTCGTCGTGCGGGAACGCTGTCGCCTGCGCCGGCTGCGCCTCCTGGATCGGGTCCGGTAGGGGCCCGCGTCTCGGCCGTGGCGGGCTCGCCTCAGGCGGGCTCGATGTTCTGGTTGTTCCGGAAGACGTTGTCCGGGTCGTAGCTCCTTTTCAGCGCAGACAGGCGAGCGTAGTGCTCCCCGTACGCAGCGCGGATTCGCTCTTCGCCCTCGTCTCCGAGGTAGTTGACGTACACCGAGTCCTGGGCGTAGGGCTGCAGCGCGGCCCAGAGGCCGCGAGCCCACTCCACGTGGGGCTCGGTCAGCGTGGGATCGGACCAGAGCGTCACGATGACCACGTCGTATGCGGCGTGGCGATGGCCGAACGCCGTCGCGTCGGCGGGGACGCGTGCGACGGCGCCACCGTACTGGTCGACGACGACCATCGCGCCCGGCGAGGGCGCCTTCGCGTAGAACTCGAGCATCGTCTCGATCACGCCGTCGGAGAGCTCGGCGAGGTCGCTCGACTTCCAGTAGTTGAGGAGGCCCGGTGCAAGGTCGGCGTCGAACATTTGCTGGACGTCGCAGTACGAGTGCACGTCGAGGAAGTCCTCGAGCGGCCGCCTGAGCTCACGTGCGGGACGGACATCTCGCTCGCCCTGCTCGGGCGGCCCGGCGTGGAAGAGGAACAGGAACGCGCCCGGCCGGCCGTCCGGGAGGGGTGCCAGACCGAACTCGCAGAACAGCTCGTCGGGCGCCTGCGCCGAGAACTCGCGGTGGAAGTCGAAGACCTCCCGCGCGGCCTCGATCGGGTACAGCATCGGCCCGCCGAGGACCGGTCCGAGCGGATGGAGGCGGTACTCGAGCGAGGTGACGATCCCGAAGTTGCCGCCGCCGCCGCGGAGACCCCAGAAGAGATCGGCGTTCTCCGTCTCGCTCGCGGTGAGCAGCCGGCCGTCTGCCGTTACGACGTCGGCCGAGATCAGGTTGTCGCAGGTGAGGCCGTGCTTGCGCTGGAGCCAGCCGAGCCCGCCGCCGAGCGTGAGACCGGCGATGCCCGTCGTGGAGACGGCGCCGCCGGTCGTCGCGAGCCCGAAGAGCTGGGTCTCACGGTCGAACTCGCCCCAGGTCAGGCCCGGCTGGGCGCGCACGGTGCGATTCTGCGGGTCCACGCGAATGCCCTTCATGGGGGAGAGGTCGATCACCAGGCCGTCGTCGCAGAGCGCTTTGCCGGCCACGTTGTGGCCGCCGCTCTTGACGGCGATCTCGACGCCTTGCTGGACCCCGAAATCGAGCGCGGCTCTGACGTCGGCGACACCCGTGCAACGCGCGATCACGGCGGGACGCTTGTCGATCATCGCGTTGTGGAGCGTGCGGGCGGCGTCGTACTCGGCGTCGCCGGGAGCGATCACCTGCCCGCGCAGCTCCTCGCCCAGCTTCTCGAGGGCGGCCTCTTCGAGGACGAGGGTCATAGCCATCGCATGTCCTTTCAGTAGCTGAACACGCTCGCGGGCTCGTCGCCGATCCACTCCCAGAGTGGCATCGCGCCGGCAAGCCGGGCGTTCGCGACGAGGCTGCTCTCGTCGAGTCTGCGCGAGTTGAAGCAGATCGGGCAGACGAGGAGCTCACCGCCCGAGGCGGCGTGCTGCTCGAAGAGAGGCTCGAGCGGCGGACAGTCGCACGCGACGCCGACGGTTACGCCGGGCACCGCAAGCCGTACCGCCTCCTTGGTGAGGAACATCGCCACCTGCGTCCCCTGTTCGGCGGCGGCGCCGCCGACGAGAAGGGCGACGAGCAGGCGCTCCGGATCCTCGAGGCCCGTCGCGAGGTTGACGACCTTGGAGCTGTTGTTCGCGGCCACTGGTCTTCTCCTTGGGTCGGTGGTCATCGGGTGCCCCGCCGTCGAGGCACGAGTGTCGCTCGTACTACGCGCCCGCGTACTCGAAAGGCGCGACCGCCGCGTAGGTGCCTGTGTAGTCGATCTCGAGCGAGCCGACGCGGTACCGCTTCGAGGAAGCGAAGTCTCCTTTCTTGAACACGATCCCCTGCGGAAGCACCGCACCCGGCGTCACCTCGGCGCCGGTGACCGGGTTGCGAATCGGCTCCAGCACGAGCTCGAACTCGTCGCCGGCGCGGACCCGCGAGTAGATCCCGTTCAGCTCGAGCTCGTACGTGACCGCTTCCGGCCCCCGAAGCGACGGCCACGTCCAGCCGAGGATGCCCCACGGCCCGCCGGCGTCTCCTTTGACGAGCGTGTGGACGGCCTCTCGCTGGGCATCGCTCGCGCGCTCGTCGACGAGCAGCAACCCCTCGCCGTTGCCCTCGTGGATCGCACCCGGCCAGTTGACCGCGAGGGTGAACGTCACGCCGCCGAGGTCAGTGTCGCCGTAAGCGCCGTACTCGATGTGCCACGTCCATTCGCCCTCGCACTTCCCGGTGGTCGGCAGGGCGTTGAAGTTGCACGGACAGCCGTAGGCGCAGTTGCAGCTGATCAGCACGGTTCCGCTCATTGTCCAGGGCTCGGCCACACTGTCTCTCCCTTCTAGATTCCCGCGACGGTCGCGGCCGCGACGAGCAGCGCGACTCCGGTCAGCCGCGCGGACGCTTCGCCGAGGGGCAAGGCTTTCTGCGCGAACACGGCGGCGGCGATCGCGGCCGCCCAGGCGAGGCCGATCGAGGCAGCGAGCACGAGCACGGACAGGAGCCCCGCGCAGCAGCCGACGCACCAGAGCGCATGTTCGACGCCGAGCCGGAGCGGGCCCGCCCGGTAGCGCTCCATGAGGAACGAGGCTGGGTTACGGCAGCGCCGCAGGCATGCCGTCTTGAGCGGGCTGAGCTCGTACGCGCCGGCGAGGGCGAGCACGATCGCCAGCGTCGGCTGGAGCCCCTCCTCCATCGCCGCGTACGGGAGGAGACCGAGCACGCCCCAGACGACGAGGTAGCCGGTCGCGAGCAGCGCCCGCGAGCCGCGGTAGAGCAGCACGAGCGGCGCGATCGACGGGAGCATCATGGCCGTCATCATCAGCGACCAGCCCGCGAGGAAGCCGGCGACGCCCATGGGCGTCTCGACGGCGGCCAGGCCGATCCATGCGACCGCTGTCGTGGCGATCAGCGCGAATCCTGCGACGGCGGTCGTGGGGTCGGGCAGCGCGAGTCCCGTGCTCCCGACCTCTGTTCGAGTGCCCCGAGTCATCTCAGAGCTCCTTCCGGTACGCCTTGACGGTCGTGCCGTGAGCGCCGAACTTGAGCGCCTTGCGACGGGTGTCCTCGAACGTCGAGCGCATGTAGGTCGCGATCAGGTTGCCGCTCTCGATGCGCTCGAACCCGTGCCGCTCGAGTATCTCGACGTACTCTGCCTCCAGCAGAGCCCCGGCGATTCAGCCGGTCCACAGGTCGATGTCCCGGCGACCCTCCGCGCTCACCGGTCGTTGGATCGTGACGTCGGCGACCTGGATCCGCCCGCCCGGCCGCAGGACGCGATGAAGCTCCGCGAAGACCGCGTCCTTGTCCGGGATCAGGTCGATGACGCCGTTCGAGATCACGACGTCGAAGCTGCTGTCGGGGAAGGGGAGCAGTTCGGCTTCGCCCTCGACGAGCTCGACGTTGGCCGCGCCCATCGCGCGCGCCGCGGTGCGCGCGCGGGCGAGCATCTCGGGCGTCATGTCGATGCCGGTGACGTGGCCGTCCGGCCCGACCATCTGAGCCGCGACGAGCGAGTCCGTCCCGGCGCCGCAGCCGAGGTCGAGCACTCGCTCGCCGGGCGACAGACGGCCGAGCGAGAACGGGTTGGCGACGCCCGCGTAGGACTCGACCGCGGTATCCGGAACCCGGGAGAGCTCCGCGGGATAGTCGAGATCCTCCGCCCACGCCCGGCCCGTGGGGAAGACGAAGTCCTTCTCCGGCTCCTGCGAGACGGCGGCGTAGGTCTTCTTGATCTCGCGCTTCAGCAGCCCGACGTCGATCTCGACCTCCGTCGCCACGTCAGCGGCTCTCCTCGAGCAGAGCCTTGAGCGTCAGCAGCGCCCCGGCGACGAAGACGACGGTCGCGAGGTAGATGAGGCCGAGGTGCCCGATCGTGTCGAAGCCGTACGGGTAGTGGGCGGGCAGCGCGACGGCGAGACCCAGCACGGGAGCCGCGACTGCCGCGACCCACGCCCACAGGTACCCGCGCCGGACCCCGAACCAGGAGAGCGCGGCCACCGCTAGCCCCGTCGACGCGATGAACGCCGACACCGCGATGTGCAGGTGGCTGACGTAGTGGTAGAGGGAGGGGCTGAACGCCTCGATCTCGGTCTTGCCGACGCTCACCTGGCCTTGGCCGATCCCGAGCTCGAGGAAGCTGTCGGTGAAGTTGCGAACGAAGAAGATCGCGGCGTAGCCGATGAAGGCGACCGCCCCGAGCGTCATGAGCCAGACGCCTGCCCTCAACGCCCCAGACTCCGCGCGATACCGATCTGCAGCGACACTGGTCATCGGACACCACCCTTTCGAAACGAGACTGTGTGTCCCGCAAAGACGCTCGACGAGCGGTGTTATTGCATCCGCGGGCGAGTGCAATAAGGTCGCGGTCGCGAGCGTCTCTATCGAAGAGCCGATGCCATGCCATCCAATTCGCCGCGACTCGCACAGGAGCGATTTCGAGTCCTCGCCGAGGAGCAGCTTCCGCGCCTGTACGCGATCGCGAGAAGGCTCGTCGGCGACGAGGCCGAGGACGCAGTCCAGGATGCGCTGCTCAAGGCCTACCGCGGCTTCGATCGGCTGGAGCATGCCGCCGCCGGCCCGGCGTGGCTCAGGAGCATCCTCGTCAACGTCTGTCGAGACCGCGGGCGGGCCCGGGCTCGGGCACCGCAGGAGG
>JBOHBD010000332.1:0-8372 GCA_050698195.1 Gaiellaceae bacterium | reverse complement strand
GCCTTATCCGTGTCGAGGCCGACGAGACGACGTACAGCCTCCACATCATCCTCCGCTTCGAGCTCGAGCGCAGGCTGATCGAGGAGACGCTCGAGCCGAAGGACGTCCCGGAGGCCTGGAGCGAGGGAATGCAGGAGCTCCTCGGCATCGAGGTCCCCGACGACGCCCGCGGCGCGCTCCAGGACGTCCACTGGTCGGGTGGCGGCATCGGCTACTTCCCGACCTACGCGCTCGGCAACGTGATCTCGCTGCAGATCTGGGCCGTCGTGCGCGATGCGATTCCGGACCTGGACGCGCAGATGGAGGGGGGCGAGCTCGAGCCGCTCTCCACGTGGCTGCGGGAGAACCTCTACTCACTCGGCCGGAAGCTCACCCCCAAGGAGACGATCGAGCGGCTCACCGGCTCGGCCGCGATCGACCCGCAGCCGTACCTCGCGTACCTGCGCGAGAAGGTCTCCGCTCTCCCGGCGGGTGCCTAGCACGACGTCGGCCGAGATCGTCGTCAACGGCGAGCCGCGCTCGCTCGAGCTCGAACCGCGGACGCTGCTCGTCCATGCCCTGAGAGACGGGCTCGGCCTCACCGGGACGCACGTCGGCTGCGACACGAGCCAGTGCGGCGCGTGCACGGTGCTCCTGGACGGTCGGGCCGTGAAGAGCTGCACGCTGCTCGCAGTCCAGGCTGAGGGGGCCGAGGTGACGACGATCGAGGGGCTTGCGCGCGACGGCGAGCTGCACCCGATCCAGCGCGCGTTCGTCGAGCACCACGGTCTGCAATGCGGCTTCTGCACGCCGGGAATGATCCTCACCGCCTCCGATCTCCTCTCCCGCGACCCCGACCCCGACGACGAGACCATCCGCCGGTCGATCCGTGGAAACTTCTGTCGCTGCACCGGCTACCAGACGATCGTCGAGTCGGTTCGCGCCGCCGGCGAGGCTCTGAGGGCGGGTGGGGGAACGTGATCCCCGCGAGGGTCGAGTACGTCCGTGCTTCCTCGCTCGACGAGGCCCTGAACGCACTCGCGGAGCCGGATGCGAAGTTGCTGGCAGGGGGGCAGTCGCTGCTGCCGGTGCTGAAGCTGCGGATCGCACGACCGAGCGTGCTCGTCGACATCGGACGGCTCGAGCTGGGAGGAATCGACACACGGGACGGCGAGTTGTGGATCGGCGCGCTCACGACCTGGGACGAGCTCGCCGGCGCTCCCGAGCTCGAGCAGCCCGCACTCGCGGCGGTCTCCGAGTGCGCGGCCGGCATCGGCGATCTCCAGGTCCGGAACCGGGGCACGGTCGGCGGGAGCCTCGCGCACGCCGATCCTGCCTCGGACATGCCTGCCGTCCTGCTCGCGCTGGGGGCGTGGCTCGTTGTCGGGTCGCCCACCGGAGAGCGAACCGTCGGGCTCGCCGAGTTCTTCCACGGACCCTTCACGACGGCGCTCGCCGCACGCGAGCTGATAACCGCCGTGGTCGTGCCCGCTGCGCCGGCGGGATCCGGCTCCGCGTACGTCTCGGTCGAGCACCCCGCGTCCGGATTCGCGCTCGCCGGTGCGGCAGCGCTCGTCGGCTCCGACGGGAGCTCGACGGTCGCGGTCACGGGCGTCGGGAGCCGGCCGTGTCTCATTCCCGCGGACGACCATACGGTCGAGGCGCTCGCGGAGGCAGAGGTCTACGGAGACCGGTTCGCCCCGGCCGAGTACCGGCGCCACCTGGCAGGGGTCGTCGTCGGACGCGCGCTCGAGCGCGCGCGAGAGCGCGCAGAGGAGGCTCGATGACGGACAGCGTGATCGGCGTTCGGCGCCCGAGGATCGACGCTCCGGACAAGGTCACCGGGGCGACCAGGTACGCGGCCGACGGTTACGTGCACGGCCTCCTCCACGCTCGCCTCGTCCTCTCGCCGGAGCCGCACGCGCTGATCCGAGACATCGCCCGCGAGGCCGCACTCGCCGTGCCGGGCGTCGTCGCCGTGCTCGCGGCCGGCGATCTCCCGATCGCGGCATCGGGCACGGACCGGACGTCGGAGCCGCTCGCTCGTCAAGAGGTCGTCTTCGCGGGGCAGCCCGTGGCGATGGTCGTGGCCGAAAGCGAGGCCGCTGCCGAGGACGGGGCCGAGGCCGTCGTCGTCGCGTACGAGCCGCTCCCCGCGGTCGTCGACGTCGAGCAGGCGATGCTTCCGGAAGCCGCGCTCGCCCGCCTCGCCGACGAGGGCGAGGGCGGCGGCGATCTCGAGTCGATCCACGCGGGTGTGGACCGCGGCGAGGACAGTGACGAGGAGCAGCTCTCTCGCAACGTCCTCGACACCGTGAGCCGCAGCTCCGGCGATGCAGCGGCACTGCTCGAGACGAGCGACACCGTCGTCTCCGGCACCTTCCGGACGCCGTGGATCTACCAGGCGTACATCGAGCCCCAGGTCGCGACGGCGTGGCTCGAACGCGACGAGACGCTGGTGGTGTCGACGAGCACGCAGGGGTCGTTCGTCACGCAACGGGAGCTCGCTCGCGCCTTCGGCCTACCCCTGGACCGGATCCGGGTCATCGCGGAGCCCCTCGGCGGCGCGTTCGGCGGCAAGTTCGCGCTCGTGGAGCCGCTGGCCGCCGGAGCTGCCCTTGCGCTTCGCCGCCCGGTCCGGCTCGTGCTCACGCGGGGCGAGGACTTCCAGGCGACGAACCCCGCTTCGGCGCAGGTGACCGAGCTTCGGATCGGCGCGCGCCGGGACGGCACGCTGACCGCCATCAGGGCCCGGATGATCGTCGACCGCGGCACGAATGCCGGCTGGGGCGTGGAGGGCATCAGCTCGCTGCTCGTCGCGGGACCGTACCGCTGGGAAGCTCACGACCTCCGCGGCTACGGCGTCCAGACGAACCGCTTCACGTTCGGCGCCTACCGGGGGCCGGGTGCGCCGACCGCGGCCTTCGCGCTCGAGACGCTGCTCGACGACCTCGCATCCGAGCTCGGGCTCGACCCCATCGAGCTGCGGTTGCGCAACGCCGTGGTCGAGGGAGACGTCGGCGTGAGCGGGAACCGCTTCCCGACGATGGGGGTGGTCGAGGTCCTCGAGCGCGTCCGGCAGCATCCGCTCTGGCAGAGGCGTGACGCGCTTCCGGAGGACGAGGGAGTCGGGGTGGCCGTCGGCTACTGGCCGGGCGGCACCGAGCCGGCCGCTGCGGTCTGCCGGGTGAACGCGGACGGAACGATGACCGTCGTCACCTCGGCGGTCGACATGAGCGGCGTGAACACGGGTTTCGCGGCGATCGCCGCGGAGGCCTTCGGCCTCTCGCCGGATCAGGTGCGGGTCGTCTCGGCCGACACCGTGTCGGGACCGTACTCCGGCGCGAGCGGGGGTTCCAAGGTCACCTACACGGTCGGCAAGGCGGTCCTCCGCGCAGCCGAGGCAGCGCGCGAGAAGCTGCTCGCGGCCGCGTCGGAGGAGCTCGAGATCGCCCCCGCCGACCTCGAGGTCGCGGACGGCGCAGTCCGTGCCGTCGGGGCGCCCGACCGCTCGATCACGATCGAGGAGCTCGCCCGGACGACCCTGCGCTTCGGCGGCCGTCACGAGCCGATCGAGGGACACGGCGGATCCGCGCAGACGAGTCAGGCTCCGTCTACCGCGGCGCACCTCGCGCACGTCCGCGTCGACCGGGAGACGGGCGAGATCGAGCTATTCGCGCACGCGATCGCTCAGGACGTCGGGCGCGCGCTCAACCCTGCGCTCGTCGAGGGCCAGATGCGAGGCGGTACGACCCAGGGAATCGGCTGGGCGCTCTACGAGGAGCTCGCCCACGACGAGCAGGGGCAGCTCGTCACCGGCTCGTTCCTGGACTACGCGATCCCCGTCGCCGAGCACGTCCCCGACATCGACGCGCTGATCGTCGAGGTACCCGCTCCCGACGGCCCCTACGGCGCCAAGGGGATCGGCGAGGCGCCGGTGATCGCCACCGCCCCCGCGATCGCGAACGCGGTCGCAGCCGCGGTCGGCGTCAGGATGCGCGAGCTGCCGATGACCCCTCCGCGCGTCTGGGCAGCCCTTCGGCCGGAGAGCAGATGACGGCGTTCGACCGTGCCCGAGCGATCGTCGAGACCTACGAAGCCACGCTGCGCGCCGAGCTTCCCGACGGAGCCCTTCTCTTCGACGCCCATACGCACCTCGGAGAGGACGTCGACGGCACGCGCAGTCGGTACGAAGACCTCACCGCGGTCCTCGACCGCTACGGCTTCGCCGGCGCCTTCGTCTTCTGCCTGGACGAGCCCGACCGCGAGCCCGGCTTCTGCGGCCCCAACGACCGCACGCTCGCTCACGCGGGACGGTCGCACGGAAGGCTCGTGCCGTTCGTGCGCCTCGACCTGACGACTCGGCCGCTGGACGAGGCGAGACGCGCTCTCGACCTCGGGGCGAGAGGGATCAAGCTGCATCCGCGCGCCCAGGCCTTCGCGCTCGACGACGAGCGCCTCGGGCCCGTCTTCGAGCTCGCCGTCGAGCGAAACGTGCCGATCCTCATCCACGGCGGCCGCGGGCTGCCCCCGATCGCCGAGCACCTCGAGGCGCTCGTGCGGCGCTACGAGAGCGTCCGGCTGATCGTCGCGCACGCGGGGATCGCGGACATGGCCGGCCTGGCCGGGCGACTCGGAGGCATCCTCGGCGTCTACTTCGACACGTCGGTGTGGAGCGCGGTCGACCTCCTCGATCTCTACCGGCAGGTGCCGCCCGAGCAGATCGTGTACGCGTCTGACCACCCGTACGGGCGCCAGCCGAACTCGCTCCTCCTGTCGATCCGGACGGCCAGGCTCGCCGGCTTCGACGATCGGCAGCTGCGCGGGATGCTCGGGGAGAACGCCCGCGGAATCGCCGGCGGCAACGCGCCGGCCCCGCTCACCACGCCACGCGGTGCGACGTCCCTCATCCAGCCGCTGACGTTCGCGCGTATCCACCAGTACATCTCGATGGCGGTGCCGATGCTCTGGCTCCGCCAGCGCGACGCGGTTGGTGCGCTCGGGCTCGCGGTGAACGCCTCACGCGAGCGCGACGGTCAGCTCGAGGAGTCCGAGCGAATCGAGGAGCTCCTGGTCGCGGCGGGCGAGCTCTGGCGCGAAGGCGGCGAGCTCGTCTCGGACGACGCTCGCGTCGCGGCCATGCGCACGGCGATCCAGCTCGTCTCGCTCGCCGACCTGATCGCGGTCACGACGCGAGCGTAGCGTCAGCGTGCAGCGAAGAGGCGGCGCACACCTTCGATTCCCTTGAGCTCGTGCTCGCCGCGGTCGTCGAACTCGAGGCCGGACCCCGCGACGAGGTCCCGCGTCGTCGAGCTGACCAAGACCTCGCCCGCCGCCGCGAGCGACATGACCCGGGCCCCCACGTGCACCGCGATGCCGCGCGGCTTGTCACCGACACGCCGCTCGACCTCACCCGTGTGCACGCCGGCACGCACGTCGAGCCCCAGCGGGCGGAGCGCGTCGCGGATCGCGAGGGCACAGCGGATCGCCCGAGCGGGCCCGTCGAAGGCCGCGAGGAAGCCGTCGCCGGCGGTGTCGACCTCATCGCCGGCGAAGCGGGCGAGCTGACGGCGGACGGCCTCGTCGTGCGCCGCGACGAGGGATGCCCACGCCGCGTCGCCGAGGGACGCCGCTTTCTCCGTCGACCCGACGAGGTCCGTGAAGAGGACCGTCGCGAGGACGCGATCCGCGGCCGGCGCCGGGCGCACGCCGGTGAGAAACTCCTCGATCTCGTCGATGATCTCGTCCGGTCGCACGGCGGGGATGTGATCGTCGCCGGTGAGCTCCACGAACCGGGCGCCGGGAATCCTGTCTGCGATGTATCGCCCCTCCTCGGGCCGTGAGTCGCGATCGCCGCTGCGGTGGAGGACGAGCGTGGGGCACTGGACCGTGGACAGGACCTGGCGCACGTCGGCCTGCGAGTTCATCAGGATGAGGTCGCGTGCCGCGGCCGGGCTCAGCGAGGCCCGTCCTCGCCGCTGGTACCAGACCAGCATCGCCTCGTCCGCGTTCGGCGACATCGTCGAGATGTCGACGTTCTCGCCCCACGTCTCCTCGAGCTCCTGCGCGTACTCGAGCCGCGCTTCGGATGTCGGGGCCCAGGGATAGTCCTCGTCCGGGTCGCGGCGCTTCGCGTACGTTCCGTAGAGCACGAGCGCACGGGTGCGTTCCGGGTACGTCGCCGCGAAGAGGACGCACATCGGACCGCCTTCCGAGTAACCGAAGAGCGCCGCCTGCTCGCTCCGCGCGGCGTCCATGACGGCGCGGACGTCGTCCATCCGCGACTCGAAGTCGGGCAGCCCGACGGTCCGGTCGGAGAGGCCCGTTCCACGCTTGTCGAAGCGGATGAGCCGCGCGAAGGACCCGAGCCGCTCGAGCAAACGCGCCATCCCCGGATGCTCCCAGTCGATCTCGAGGTGCGAGAAGAAGCCCGGGACGAGTACGAGGTCGAACGGCCCCTCGCCCGTCACCTCGTAGGCGACGTTGACGTCGCCGCTCCGCGCGTACCTGATCGGCGCGCTCACTCCGCGACCTCGCGGAACCGAAAGCAGCCGACGACGTGGTCGTCGACCATCCCGACCGCCTGCATGAAGGCGTAGCAGACGGTCGGGCCGACGAACCGGAAGCCGCGGCGCTTGAGGTCCTTCGAGAGCGCCCGGGAGTCCTCGGTCTCCGCCGGAAGCTCGGAGAGCGAGCGCCACGCGCCGACTATGGGCGCTCCGTCGACGAATCGCCAGAGGTACGTGTCGAGGCTCCCGAACTCCTCCTGCGTCTCGAGTATGCGGGCGGCGTTCGAGACCGCAGATTCGATCTTCAGGCGGTTGCGCACGATGCCGGGATCGGCGAGCAGGCGCTCGACGTCCTTCGGGCGGAAGCGGGCGACGGCGGCGGGATCGAAGCCCGCGAATGCCTTCCGGTAGCCGTCGCGCTTGCGCAGGATGGTCGACCACGAGAGGCCCGCTTGCGCGCCTTCGAGCGTGAGCATCTCGTACAGGTGGCGGTCGTCGTGGGACGGCGTCCCCCACTCGTCGTCGTGGTACGCGAGCATCTCGGGGGAGCTGCCCGCCGCCCATTCGCAGCGCGTCACGGTCATCTGGCACCGCTAGGATCGCACGCCATGCGCGTCCTGCTCGTGGCTGTCGCGCTCCTCGCGCTCGCCGTGGGCTGCGGCGGAGGAGACGACGAGTCCGAGGCGTCCGGGAGCGGGGAATGCGAGAGCGTCGACGCTCCGGCCGCGCGCAGTCCCGAGTCGCGCGAGGCGCCCGCCGAGCCGCTCGACTCGAGCGCGAGCTACGCGCTCGTCTTCGAGACGAGCTGCGGGGCGTTCACGGTCGTGCTCGACACGGAGCTCGCGCCGAGCACCGCCACGTCCGTCGTCTCGCTCGCGCGCGACGGCTACTACGACGACACGGTCTTCCACCGGATCGTGCCCGGCTTCGTCATCCAGGGTGGCGACCCGACGCAGACGGGTGGAGGCGGGCCCGGATACTCGACAGTCGACCCTCCACCGTCCGACTCGAGGTACGTGAAGGGCGTCGTCGCGATGGCGAAGACGGCGGCAGAGCCTCCTGGAACGTCCGGAAGCCAGTTCTTCGTCGTCACGGGCGACGACGTCGGGCTGCCTTCCGACTACGCGATCGTCGGCGAGGTCTCGGATGGGCTCGACGTCGTCGAGCGGATCGGCGCGCTCGGCGACCCGGCGACGGAGCAGCCGACGCAGCCGGTCGTGATTCGCACGGTCACGGTCACCGAAAGCTGATGGGCAGGGTCGCGGCGGTCGTCCTCGCCGCCGGCGAGGCGACACGCTTCGGAGCACCGAAGCAACGGCTCCTGCTCCCGGGGATCCTCGATCGGCTGAGCCGGGCGTCGATCGACGAGATTGTCGTCGTCCAGGGCGCCCACGAGCTCGAGCCGCCAAGTTACAAGTTGTTACAAGGCCCTCCCGCTCGGCTCGTCGAGTGCCCGGACTGGGCGCGAGGGCCGGGCGCGTCACTTCGGTGCGGGGTCGCGGCGCTCCACGAAGACGTCGAGGCTGCGGTGGTGGTCCTCGCCGACGGGCCCGACCTCTCTCCCGACGCGATCGCACGCGTGCTCGACGCGTGGCGCACGTGGGGAGGCATCGTCGCGGCGTCGTACGCGGGTGCTCGCGGGCATCCGCTCGTGGTCGGTCGGGCGGATTGGAACGCGGTCCCCGATGCAGGTCTGAGCGCGCTTCCGGTCCGGCTCGTTCCGTGTGACGACCTCGGGAGCCCAGGCGACGTCGACACGCCCGAGGATCTCGCCCGCGAGTAGACGCCCGCGAGGCCACGCGCAGCTGAGCCTGCGCCGCACGTGCTCTAGGAGGGCTTGGCGGAACGGGCCTCGTCGCAGGGGTGCCGCTGGTCGGCGCGAGG
>JBOHBD010000331.1:0-3051 GCA_050698195.1 Gaiellaceae bacterium | reverse complement strand
GCTCGGTGGAGCCGATACGCGCGGTCGACCGCGCCGGGGTCGAGGGGCGGCGCCTCCTCTTCGGGGGCGATCGTGGGCTCGGCCTTCGCCACGGGCGAAGTGTAGAAAGACGAAACGCCTTCAGGCGAGCCGCGTGAACGGCCGACGTGATGCCAGCCGGGGCAAAGCCCATACTCTTCACCCGATGGAGCGCCCCGAGGAACCGCGCGGACGCGGCCGGCTCCCGTTCGCCGACGCAGCCTCTCTCCCCGGCCTCGGCGGGCGGCTCACGTTCCTCTTCGGCCTCCTCCTGACAGTCTCCGCCCTGACCGGCTGGTACACGGGCGAAGGGGAGGGCACGACCGTCTCGATCATCGGCTGGCACACCGGCTCGATCGGGAAGATCGTCTTCTTCCTCGGGCTCGCCGCAGTCCTGCTCGTCGTCCTGCGCGAGGTCGGCGTCGACATGCCGGCGGCCGTTCCGGAGAGCCTCGTGGCGATGGCGATCGGCTCGCTCGCGACGATCCTCGTCCTCGTCCGGCTGATCTCGATCCCCGACACGTTCTTCTTCGCGAATCGGGCCGTCGGGATCTGGGTGAGCCTCCTGTGCGCGGTCGGGATCATCGTCGCCGGGCTCCTCGAGGCTTCGGAAGAGCTGTAGAGACGGTCGGGCTCACGCCTGGCCCCTACCGTCTACGGCGACGTCACGGTCACCGTCACGGTCCGCGCGGGCGGTTGCTGGGGGAGCGGTGTCAGGGTGCGCTCGGTCGTGACCACTCCGCCTGGCTCGGGCCGCTCGTCGAGCGTGCGGGCGAAGGCGACTCCGAGCAGAAACGCCAGCACGAGCGCGAGGAGGACGAGCACGGCGCGCGCAATCGTCTCCCGCCGGCGTGGCCGACGGCGCCGCTCCCTGCTCGGCCGTTCGAGCATCGTCACGGCCGGTAGTCGACTGCTCCGCGGGAGTAGATGTGGAACGCGGCACCCTCGACGACCGAGAGCGTTCCGAGCCACCCCGGCGGCAGAGCCTTCTCCGCGACCGCGCTGCGCGCCCAGTCGTCGGCTCGGTGGTACTCGGCGGCGAGCTCCCCGAGCGTGAACTTCGACCCGATGCGCTTCCTGAGCTCGTCCGTCACTGCTGCCAGCCCGGCATGCAGCTCCTCGGCCGGTGCACGCTCCCGCGCTGCCTCTCCGAGGCGGCGGTAGGCATCCTCCCAGTCGCGCCGGGCGCTCTCGACGTCCGCCGTCACCGCGCCGGAGCGTACTCGTCCGTGCAGCAGCGACCGGGGGGCCAGAGCGGGTCGAGCTCCGCCAGGATGCGCTCGCCGAGCACGTATCCGGGCCGCGCGAGCGCGAACGCCGCGTGTGCATGCAGGCACTTGAGGCGATGGGGCGATCGGGCGCCGCCGATGCCGAGGTCCAGCGAGACGCCCTCGTCTGCGGCCCGCTTCACTCCCGCGAGCTCATGCCGCACGCGCCGCTGCTCGTCGGTCGCCTCCTCGAGCGAGCTCGCGAGCTCGGCGTCGTCCGACACTGCTCGGCTCCATCGCTCGACGCCGCCGGCAGCCTCGACGCGCGCGATCGCGGCGACGAGATGGCGGCAGGTCAGGTAATACGTCGTCGGGAACGGCTCGCCGCTGCGGTCGTATGGATTCTGCTCCGTTACCGCGGGCAGACCGTACGGGCAGCGCACGGCGACGCGACGGAACGCGCGCGGAGGGCGCCCGAGCTGGCGCGCGACGATCTCCCGGTCATCCATCCCCTCGGAGACTACGCTGAGCCTTGCGCCACGCCGGGATGCCCTTCACCACGAAGAGCTGCTCCCCGGGCAGGACGTAGCCGATGCGCCGCGCCTCCCGCTGCGTCGCCTCGAGGCTCGTGGAGCTCGCGAGGCGCCGCTCGAGGTCGGCCTTGTGAATCCGCAGCGTCTCGACCTCCGCCCGGCGCGCCGCGAGCTCTCCCCGTGTCTCGAAGTACGAGGCGAGCGGCTGGTAGTAGAGGTAGGCGGCGACACCGACGAGCGCGGTCAGCCACAGCAGGCGGAGTCTCCTCCGCGATCTCGCGGTGCCCTTCTTCCGTCCCTTCGGACGGGCTTTCGTCGAGGCCGCCCGCGCCACTCCGTCAGGTTCTGCGCCAAGGCGTCGCCCCCTCCCGCGGATCCCTCGCCAAGGCACGAGGTGTAACTTGGCCGCCCTTCAGGCCGTGTCCACTTTGATCACGTTGGTCGAGCCGGGGATGTTCACGGCGGTGCCGGCGGTGAGGACGACGCGGTCGCCCGCTTCCACGATCCCGGCTTCCCGCGCGGCCTGGATCGAGTTCCGCCAGAGATCGTCGACGTCGGTCGACTCGGGAATCGCGAGCGGTGTCACACCCCACTCGATCGCCATGTGCTGGAGGGAGTGCACGACGTGCGTCAGGGCGAGGATTGGGCGGCGCGGGCGCAGGCGCGCGACCGCAGACGCCGTCCGGCCGGTGAACGTCGGAACGAGGATCGCCTTCGCTGCGAGCGCCTCGGCGAGGTCGCAGGCGGCATTCGACATCGCCCGCCCCACGGTCGGCGCCTCCGCGGCACCGGGGAGCTGGTGGCGGTAGCCGAGGCTCGGCTCGACCGCCCGCGCGATCAGCGCCATCGTCTCGACCGCGGCCACCGGATACTCGCCGATGGCGGTCTCAGCGGAGAGCATGACCGCGGACGTTCCGTCCAGGATCGCGTTCGCGACGTCCGACGCCTCGGCTCGGGTCGGCTCGGGGCGGTGGACCATCGTCTCGAGCATCTGGGTCGCGGTGATTGCGGGCTTTCCGCGCTCGAGCGCGGCGAGGATGATGCGCTTCTGCAGGAGCGGAACGTCGGCCGGACCGACCTCGACGCCGAGGTCGCCGCGCGCGATCATCACCGCGTCGGCCTCGTCGAGGATCTCCTCGAGCGCCTCGCCCGCCTCCTTCAGCTCGATCTTCGCGATCACCCACGCCTGCGAGCCGGCAGCCTCGATGCGCGACTTGAGCGCCGCTACGTCCGTGTGCGTCCGCACGAACGACTGCGCCACGTAGTCGACGCCCAGCGAGAGCGCGAAGTCG
>JBOHBD010000330.1:0-6549 GCA_050698195.1 Gaiellaceae bacterium | reverse complement strand
AGTCTGCCCGGATGAGGATCGAGCGAGACGTCCCCCTCTCGCGACTGACGACGATCGGGACCGGCGGCCCCGCGAAGGCGCTTGCGCGCCCGCGCTCGGTCGCCGAGCTGGAGGAAGCCCTTCGTCTTGCGTCCGGCGAGGGGCTGGAGGTGGTCGTCGTGGGCCTCGGCTCGAACCTCCTGGCGGCGGACGCCGGCGTCGAGGCGCTCGTCGTCCGTCTCGAGGGCGACCTCGCGGAGGTGGAGGCGCGTGACGGCGTCCTGCTCGCCGGTGGAGGTGCGACGAACGCGGTGTGCCTGCACCGTGCGCGCGAGGCGGGTCTC
Source organism: Gaiellaceae bacterium (assembly GCA_050698195.1). Taxonomy (GTDB): domain Bacteria; phylum Actinomycetota; class Thermoleophilia; order Gaiellales; family Gaiellaceae; genus GMQP-bins7. The sequence goes on along the minus strand of JBOHBD010000330.1, from coordinate 6,226 downwards.
GGCGGCTTCGAGTTCGCCTGTGCCATCCCCGGGACCGCAGGAGGCGGAGTGAAGATGAACGCCGGTGCGTACGGCCGCGACTGGTCGGACATCCTCGTCCGCGCGCTCGTGGCGACGCACGACGGCGCGGACTGGGTCGGCGCGCGCGAGCTCGGCCTCTCCTACCGACACTCGGATCTCGGCCCGGCACAGGTCGTCGCACGCGTCGAGTACCGGCTGGTGAGCCGCCCGCCCGCCGAGATCAAGGCCACGGTCACCGATCTCGTCGCCCACCGCAAGGCGACCCAACCGACGAACAAGCGAACCTTCGGAAGCGTCTTCAAGAATCCGCCGGGTGAGGTCGGCGCGGGGCGAATGCTGGAGCTGTGCGGACTCAAGGGCCACCGCATCGGCGCTGCGTCGATCTCTCCCAAGCACGCGAACTTCATCGAGAACGCAGGCGGAGCGACGAGCGCCGACTGCGTGGCGCTGATGGTCGAAGCGCGCCGACGCGCGCGCGAGCAGTTCGGCGTCGAGCTCGAGCGCGAGGTCGCGCTCGTCGGCGGGATCGAGCTGCCACCGCTGACGTAGGAGCTGCGCGCCGTGCGGCGAATCTCGCCGCATGGCCGGGGGACGAACCGAGCGCGGATCGCGCCGGCGGGCGCGCGCGGCAAGCGTCGTCGTCCCGTTTCCGCGCGGCGAGGCCGGCGATCGCCTCGATCTCGCTCGGTTCCTCCCTTCCGGCCGGTCCCTCGTCGTCGGTTTCGCGCTCGTCGCGTGCGTGCTCGGGGCGTACTGGGGAGCGCGCGCATCGTCGGTCTTCGCCGTCGAGCGGGTCGAGGTCCGGGGTGCACCTCCAGACGTCGCCCGTCAGGTGGAGAACGCCACCGAAGACACGGTCGGAAGGAGCCTGCTCGCCGTCGACGCCGGCCAAGTCGAGGCTGCGGTCCGTGCGGTGCCCTCCGTCGCGGGAGTCTCGGTCGATCGCGCGTTCCCGCACACGCTCGTCGTGAGGGTGGCGGCGAAGCGGGCGGTCGCGGTCGCGCGCCGCGGTCAGGCAGCCTGGCTCGTGACGGGGTCGGGCGAGGTGATCCGGGAGATCCCGACGGGCACGGAACGTCGCTTTCCGCGCCTCTGGCTCACGCGGGACATTCCGGTGAACGTCGGCGGGAGCCTGCCGGCGAGCTTCGTCGCGGCTGCGCGAGCGCTCGCTGCGGCAGAGGACGTACGGCTTCCCCGTCGCGTGAAGGCGGTCCGCTCGACCGCCGGGCAGCTGACGCTCGTGCTTCGGCGCGGACCGGAGATCCGGCTCGGTGCCCCCGTGGACACGCTCCTCAAGCTGACGGTCGCCGCCCGCGTGTTCCCGCTCCTCGAGGACGGCTCCGTGTACCTCGACGTCAGCGTGCCGGAGCGCCCGGTCGCCAGCAGGTACTTCAACTCTTAGGTTGAGGTTGAACCTTGATGGATTGACACGCGGCGAGAGGAGCCGTACCCTCGGAGACGAAACCGTCTGGAGGACCGCACGTTCAACGAGAGCTTCAGCTTGAGGTGACTGAGACATGAGCAATCACTCCGGTAGCTACCTCGCCGTCATCAAGGTCGTCGGGATCGGCGGAGGCGGGTCGAACGCCGTCAGCCGCATGGTCGAGTCCGGTATGTCGGGCGTCGAGTTCGTCGCGGTGAACACGGACGCGCAGGCACTCCTGATGACGGAGGCCGACGTCAAGATCCACGTCGGCTCGCAGGCGACGCGGGGTCTCGGGGCGGGCGCCGACCCGAAGGTAGGGGTCGCCGCTGCGCAGGAGAGCCGAGACGAGCTGAAGGAAGCTCTCAAGGGGGCGGACATGATCTTCGTGACCGCCGGCGAGGGCGGCGGAACGGGGACGGGAGGCGCGCCGGTCGTCGCCGAGATCGGACGTGAGCTCGGCGCTCTGACGGTCGGAGTCGTGACGAAGCCTTTCGCGTTCGAGGGACGTCTTCGTGCCGACCAGGCCGAGCAGGGCGTCCAGACGCTGCGCGAGAGCGTCGACACGCTCATCGTGATCGAGAACGACCGCCTGCTCCAAGTCGTCGAGCGTACGACGCCTGTGACGGATGCGTTTCGCATGGTGGACGACATCCTCCGCCAGGGCGTCCAGGGGATAACCGACCTCATCACGGTCCCCGGGCTGATCAACCTCGACTTCGCCGACGTGCGCACGATCATGCGCGACGCCGGCTCGGCGTTGATGGGGATCGGAGTCGCGCAGGGCGAGAACCGCGCCGTCGAGGCCGCGCGCGCCGCGATCTCGTCACCGCTCCTCGAGACGTCGCTCGACGGCGCCACGGGGATCCTGCTCAGCATCACCGGAGGCCCTGACCTCGGGCTCGCCGAGGTGGACGAGGCCGCCCAGGTCGTGACCGCCGCCGCGGACGCCAATGCGAACGTCATCTTCGGCGCCGTGGTCGACGAGTCGATGGGAGACCACGTCCGGATCACGGCGATCGCCACCGGCTTCGGCGGACGGCCGCGCCGCCGGCGTGTGGAGGCCGCTGGCGAGGCGCCGGCGAGGCCAGCCATCTCGGCCCCGAGCGTCACCGACGTCGAGATCGACATCCCGAGCTTCCTGAAGGAAGACTGAGCTCGCGCCCGCAGCTACGCGCGGTCGGGGATCGCGACGTAGCTCGGGCCCTCTCCGAGCGTCGGGGACAGCCGCCAACCCGTGCCGTCGAGGAGGTCGCGCAACTCCTCCGGCGAGACCTGGAGCCAGTCGAGCCACGGCGTCGCCAGCTCGCGGTAGCGGACGCGAACCCGTAGCTGGCCGGGCATGCGGCCGCGGCTGCGATTCCGCTCGAGGTAGCGCCGTTGAACGGGATCGTCGAGCGCGTGCGGGTCGAACGTCTCGGCCACGATCCGACCGCGGCGCGTCGTCACGGACGAGAGTCGTGACAGCAGGCGACGGGCTCGGGGTGCCGAGCCGAGCATGCCGAAGTTCTGGCCGAGGAGGACGATCGTGTCGAACCGGCCGAGCGACGCGTCGACTGCGTCGACGAGCAGATAGCGGGCGTCGAACGCCGTCAGGAAGCCGTCGTCGCGCTCGACGACCTCGAAGGCAGGCTTGCCGTCGAGAGCGTCGGCGAGCACGGCACCCCAGACGTCGCCGCGGCTGCTGGATCGCCTACGACGAGGCACGACCTTGGAGAGGCTACGGCCCCGGGCGTGCGCGGTGCGCGGCCTCGCCGCAGGCCGGCGAAGCGCAAGCGGATAGAGTCGCGGCGTGGAGGCCACGTCGCTCCAGCGCACGCCCCTCTACGCGCGCCACGTCTCCCTCGGGGCGCGGATGGTGCCCTTCGCGGGCTACGAGATGCCGGTCCAGTACGAGGGGGTCATCCCGGAGCACCGAGCCGTCCGCAGTGACTGCGGCGCCTTCGACGTGTCCCACATGGGCGAGATCCACGTCGACGGTCCGACCGCGCACGCGTTCCTGCAGGAGATGCTCTCGAACGACCTCGACGAGGTCGGCGACGGCGAGTCCCAGTACACCCTCCTGACGAACGAGCACGGCGGGATCGTCGACGACCTGATCGTCTACCGGCTCGCCCACGGTCAGTACCTCGTCGTCGTGAACGCCTCGAACCGCGAGACCGCCTACGCCTGGCTCAAGGAGCGCGAGCCGCGCGGCTCCGAGGTGCGGGACGCGTCCGACGGGTACGGCCTCGTCGCGGTGCAGGGGCCGCGCTCGCTCGATCGCCTCGAGCTTCCCGAGAAGCCCGCGTTCACGCACGAGATGGGCGAGCTCGACGGGATCGAGGTGATGATCAGCCGGACGGGGTACACGGGCGAGACGGGCGTCGAGCTCTGCTGCGCCGCCGAGGACGCGGCGTCGCTGTGGGACGCGGTGCTCGCCCGCGGAGCGGTCCCGTGCGGCCTCGGTGCGCGGGACACGCTGCGGCTCGAGGTCTGCTACCCGTTGCACGGGAACGACATCACGCTCGAGACCGACGCCATCTCCGCGGGTCTCGGCTGGGCCTGTGCGCTCGACACGACGTTCACCGGGGTCGAGGCGCTCCGGCGGGTCGAGGACGAAGGCCCTACCCGCAAGCTCGTCCCCTTCGTGATGGAGGAGAAGGCGGTTCCGCGCCAGGGAATGCCGATCGCAGGCGGCGGCGAGGTGACCTCGGGGACCCATTCGCCCATGCTCGATCGGGGCATCGGCATGGGCTACGTGGCCGTCGCGAACGCAGCCCCCGACTCCGAGCTGACGATCGACGTCCGCGGCAAGCCCCGGAAGGCCCGCGTCGTCAGGAAGCCGATCTACCGGAGAGGAGAGGTGAGCTAGTGCCGGCAGCCGAGAGCTATCCCGATGACCTCAGGTACCACCCCGAGCACGACTGGGCCCGGATCGAGGGCGACGACGCGACCTTCGGGATCACGTGGTTCGCGCAAGACTCGCTCGGCGAGCTCGTGCACTACGAGCCGCCCGAGGCCGGCTCGACGGTGACGAAGGACACGGCCTGCGGCGAGGTCGAGTCGGTGAAGGCGGTCTCCGACGTTATCGCGCCGCTCTCGGGCGAGGTACTGGAGGTCAACCGGAAGGCCGTCGACGAGCCCGAGATCGTCAACGAGGATCCGTACGGCGAGGGCTGGCTGATTCGCATTCGCATCTCCGATCCGTCCGAGGCCGACGCGCTCATGGACGCCGAGGCCTACCGCGCTCACGTCGCCGAGCAGTGAGCTACCTGTCGCTCACCGACGCCGACCGCGAGGAGATGCTCGCCGCGATCGGCGTCTCGTCCGTCGAGGAGCTCTTCGAGCAAGTCCCGCCCGGGGTCCGACTCGATCGCGAGCTCGACGTGCCGCCGGCGCTCGGCGAGCTTGAGCTCGCGCGCCACATCGAGGAGCTGGCGGCGCGGAACGTCTCGACGAGCGACGAGCTGTCCTTCCTCGGCGCCGGGATCTACGACCACTACGTTCCGTCGGTCGCCGACGTCGTCCTCTCACGCGGCGAGTTCCTGACCGCGTACACCCCGTACCAGCCGGAGATGAGCCAAGGGGTGCTGCAGGCGATCTTCGAGTACCAGACCGTCATCTTCGAGCTGACGGGGATGGACGTGTCGAACGCGTCGGGCTACGACGGCGCCACGGTCGCCGCCGACGCCTGCTTCGTCGCGAAGCATTCGGTTCCGGACCGCCGGAAGCTCGTCCTCGCCGAGACGCTCAATCCGCAGGTGCGTCAGGTCGTGAAGACGTACGCGCCCGGATTCGGGCTCGAGGTCGTGGAGGTGCCGCATACCAACGGCACGACCGATCCCGACCGCGTCGCCGAAGCGGCCACGGATACGGCAGCCGTCATCTTCCAGCAGCCGAACTTCCTCGGCTGCCTCGAGCCGGCGCCGGAGCTCGCGGAGGCCGCGAGCGAAGCCGGCGCCCTGGCGATCGCGCACGTCGACCCAATGTCTCTCGGCGTCCTGGAGGCCCCGGGGACGTACGGCTGCGCGCTCGCGATCGGTGAGGGCCAGGCCGCCGGCAACTGGCCGTCCTACGGCGGCCCGCACTACGGGTTCCTCGCCGCGCGGAACGACTTCATCCGCCGCATGCCGGGGCGCATCGTCGGCGAGACCGTCGACGCGGACGGACGCCGGGCCTTCGTCCTGACGCTCCAGACCCGAGAGCAGCACATCCGCCGCGAGAAGGCGACCTCGAACATCACGACGAACCAGACGCTGCTCGCGCTCGCCGGCCTCGCGACGCTGTCGTGGCTGGGCCCCGAAGGCCTGCGCGAGGTGGGGGAGACATGCCTCGCCCTCTCGCAGTACGCGCGGGAGCGGCTGCCGCTCGAGCCGGCGTTCGACGGGACCTCCTTCAAGGAGGTCGCGTTCCGGACGCCGATCCCGGCACGCGAGGTCGTCCGGCGGGCGCGCGAGCGTGGGGTGCATCCCGGCTACGCGCTCGGCCGCGACTACGAGGGCATGGACGACGCGCTGCTCGTGGCCGTGACCGAGAAGCGGAGCCCGGCCGACGTCGACCGCCTCGTCGAGGTGCTGAGCGAGGTCGTCTCGTGAAGCTCGTCTTCGAGAAGTCGCAGCCGGGCCGCCGCGCCTCGCGTCTGCCCTCCTACGACGTCCCGCCGGCCGCCGTCCCGGAGGCCCTCGCGCGCGCGCGCCCGCCGCGCCTGCCCGAGCTCGCCGAGCCAGAGCTCCTGCGCCACTTCACGGAGCTCTCGACCCGCAACTTCGGGATCGACACCGGCTTCTACCCGCTCGGCTC
>JBOHBD010000329.1:0-2397 GCA_050698195.1 Gaiellaceae bacterium | reverse complement strand
GCCCCGAGGCGTGGGAGCAGGCGCGCCGCCGGCAGCGCGCCGCGCACGGCCGCCTCCGCTTCGAGCCTGGGCGGCTCGCCGAGACGCTCGCCGAGCTCCCCGAAGCGGTCGTCCGTCCCTCGGCGGGCGTCGCCTATACGCCGGGCGAAACGGTGTCACAGGGCTCCGCGCCGTCGGACGCCGCTGCCCGCCTCGTCGAGGCGATCCGGCAGCAGCTCGATCCGAACGGAGTCCTCACGTGATCCGGGACCTGACCGCCGACTGCGTCCACTGCGGGTTCTGCCTCCCGACCTGCCCGACGTACGTCCTCTGGCACGAGGAGATGGACTCGCCGCGCGGGCGTATCCACCTCATGGACGCCCGCCTCGACGGGGCGGTGACGCTGAACGACACGGTCACGGCGCACTTCGACCGCTGCCTGGGGTGCATGGCCTGCGTGACGTCGTGCCCGTCCGGTGTCCGCTACGACCGGCTCATCGAGACGACGCGGGCCGCGGTCGAGCGCGAGCACGACCGCCCCTGGACCGAGCGCGCGCTCCGCGGCCTGCTCTTCCGCGTGCTGCCGCACCCCGGCCGGATGCGAGTCGCGCTGCGCCTTGTCCCCCTCGGGCACGCGGTTCCCATGCCTCGCCGATTCCGGCCGCTCGTCCAGGTCGCTCCTGCATGGCGCGGCCGGGGCGAGGTCCCGACGGTGACCCCTGCGGCAGGGGCTCGCCGCGGTCGTGTCGGCCTGCTCACCGGCTGCGTCCAGGCTGCGGTGTTCCCGGACGTGAACGCAGCCACGGCACGCGTCCTCGCAGCGGACGGCTTCGACGTCGTCGCTCCGCCACAGGGGTGCTGCGGCGCCCTCTCGGTCCACGCGGGACGGCTCGAAGAGGGAAAGGCGTTCGCGCGCAAGCTGCTCGGCGCCTTCGAGAACGTCGACGCCGTCGTCGTGAACTCGTCCGGCTGCGGGTCGCACCTGAAGGAGCTCGGCTGGCTGCTCGACGACGACCGCGCCGCCGCCTTCGCGGCGACGGTGCGAGACGTGGGAGAGCTCCTCACGGAGGTCGGCCCGCGCGCGCGACGCCATCCGCTCCCGATGAGGGTCGCACTCCAGGACCCGTGCCACGTCCGCCATGCCCAGGCGCTGCCGCTCGCGTCGCTCCCGGCGCTCGAGCGCATCCCCGCACTTGAGGTCGTCGAGCCGGCGGAGCAGGACCTCTGCTGCGGGTCGGCGGGGATCTACAACCTCGTCCAGCCGGACGCCGCGCTCGAGCTCGGAGACCGCAAGGCGGCCGACATCCTGGCGACGGGTGCGCAGGCCTATGCGAGCGCGAACCCGGGCTGCCTCGTGCAGGTGTCGCACGCGCTCAGGCGCGCGCGGCGACCGCTGCCGGCGCTCCACCCGATCGAGCTCGTCGACGCCTCCATCCGCAATGCAGGCGCGGCTCGTATGCTCAGCTCCGCTCGGCGCTGACCCGTGTAGGTGACCCTCTCTGTATCGGCCCCCGCGGGCGACGCCTCAGGTTGCCTCGAGAGCGACGGGGCGGAGCTCGTCGAGCCGGTCCACGCGCGCGAGCGCCGGGAAGAGCCGCCACCAGACGACCGCGACCGCGATCGTCGCGACGCCTCCGATCAGGACTGCGGGAACGGCCCCGACGAGCGCCGCTGCGACCCCCGACTCGAAGGCGCCGAGCTCGTTGGAGGCGCTGATGAAGACCATCTCGACGGCGTTCACGCGACCCCGGAGCTCGTCGGGCGTGACGAGCGGGAGGATGGTCGACCGGAGGACGACGCTGACGAGGTCGAAGGCGCCGCCGAGCGCCAGGGCGAGCATCGAGAGCCACATCTCGCGCGAGAGGCCGAACACGACCATGCACGCCCCGAAGGCCGCGACGACGACGAAGAGCGTGCGCCCGGCACGCCTCCTCACCGGACGGCGCGCGAGCATGAGCGCGGCGGCGAACGACCCGACCGCGGGTGCGGTGCGCAGGAAGCCGAGCCCCGTCGGGCCGACGTCGAGGATGTCCTTCGCGAAGATCGGCAGGAGCGCGACCGCACCGCCGAGGAGAACGGCGAAGAGGTCGAGCGAGATCGCGCCGAGCAGCACCTTCGTCCTGCGGATGAGTCGAACCCCGGCGAGGATCTCGTCGAGCCCGGCGGCGCCGACGAACGCGGGCTCGCGGCCGCTCCGAAGCGCGAGCACGAACGCGAGCGCGCAGAGCGCGAGCAGGACCGCGACGCCGTAGACGAGCTCCGGCCGGATCGCGAACAGGATCCCGCCCGCCGCCGGCCCGGCGACGAGCGCGAGCTGGAAGGCGATCGACCGCTGGGCGAGCGCGTTCACGAGGATCTCCTGCGGAACGAGTGACGGAGTGAGGGCACGCCCCGCGGGAGCACCGATCGCACCGGCGA
>JBOHBD010000328.1:0-4010 GCA_050698195.1 Gaiellaceae bacterium | reverse complement strand
CGCCTGGACGGACGGTCCGACGAGGACCGAGCCGGGCTCCGCATGCTGCTGGACGCGTGCGGCGGTGTTTACCGCGTCGCCCGTCAGCATCCGATCGCGGCTCCCACCAACGCGATCGAGGTCGACGAGGATCTCACCTGCATCGATGCCGATTCGCAGCGCGAGCTGCGGCGCTCCCTCGCTGACGCACGCTTGCATCTCGAGCGCCGCGCGCACCGCCCGCTCGGGATCGTCCTCGTGCGCGATCGGCACGCCGAACACAGCCAGAATCGCATCCCCGATGAACTTCTCGAGCGTTCCCCCGTGGCGGTCCACGACATCCGCTAGCCGCTCGAACGTTTGCCCGACGAGCGAGCGGACGACCTCGGGGTCCTCCTGTTCGCCCAGGGCCGTCGAGTCGACAATGTCTGCGAAGAGGACCGCTGCGAACTTCCTCTCCCCGCGCCTGAGCGCGAGCCGCGCGTGTAGTGATGGCTCCGCGCCCGGTGGGATGCTCGCCGCGACCAACCGCTCCGGCAGGTCGAGCGAGGGCTCGTGCCGGAGGATCGCCGCCTCCAGCTCCTGGAGCGCGCCGCTTGGCTCCAGCCCGAGCTCCTCGACAAGCGCACGCCGCGTCTCGCGATACACCTCGAGGGCGTCCGCCTGACGGCCCTGCCGATAGAGCGCGAGCATGAGCTGGCCGCGCAGGCGCTCCCGGAGCGGGTGCTCGGCGACGAGCGTGCGAAGCTCGCCGACAAGCTCGGCGTGGCGCCCGAGGGCCAGATCGGCATCGAAGCGGAGCTCGCGCGCAAGGAGCCGCAGCTCCTCCAAGCGCGCGATCGCGGTCAGCGCGAACGACTCGTAGACGAAGTCCGCAAGCGGAGGCCCGCGCCACAGCCCCAGCGCCTCGCGGAGCACGTCCGCGGCCTGGGCAGCGTCGCCTCCCTCCGCCTGTTCGAGGAGACACTCGAAGCGCTCCAGGTCGAGCTCCCCCGGTTCCACATGAAGCAGATAGCCCGGGCCCATCGTCGCCAGGCGATCGGGACCGAGCGTCTTGCGGAGGGCTGCGACGCGCACCTGCAGCGACTTGCGCGCAGTTCTGAGTGCCTCCTCGCCCCACAGCTCGTGCACCAGCCGCTCCTGCGAGAGCACCTGGTTCCCATGCAGAAGCAGCAGCGCCAGAAGCGCACGCTCCCTCGCTCCCGGGAGGCGAACCGGCTCCCCCTCCCGGAGCACCTCGAGCGTCCCGAGAATCCGGAACTCCATGCGCGTCAGGATCGCGACGCTAGCACGGGCCACGGGCAACCGGTAGATCGCCGCTGAACGGACCGTAACGCGCTGTGCGACACGCGGGGTGTTGCCCTGGCGACCGTAACCCCGCCGTAGCCGACTCGTAGCCCCGGCAGGTCATCGTCGGGCTGCTGCACGACGTCGACGGTAAGGAGACGAGTGATGAACGTAGCGAAGAGAAGGCTTCACAGCACCGGCGGGCTGCTCGTCGTGCTCGTGGCGCTCGCCCTGCCGATTCAGGCACTGGCTGGCGCACAGGTTCCGTTGAAGGGGTCAGACATCGGCGGGTTCACGTTTCCGGCCACGTGCGATTCCGGAGCGGCGTTGGTGGTCGACATCGACGGCACAGGAAACGCAACTCACGTGGGTCGGTACGCCTACGCGGCGCTCGAATGCTTCAACCCGGGGACGCTGCTCTACAGGGGCGAGTTCACGATCACGGCTGCGAACGGCGACACCATCTACGGGACGTACAGCGGCGAGGTCGTTGACATCGTCGGAAGCGTCGGCCTCTACGAGCAGGAGGCGGTCGTCAACGGCGGGACCGGCCGCTTCGCCGGCGCGAGCGGCGAGTTCCACGTCAGCGGGGAGGCGGATCTCGCGAGGGGCAACTACAGCCAGGAGCTGACCGGAAGCGTGTCGAGCCTCGGCTCCGCGAAGAACTGACGAGAGAACCGAGCGAGGCGGCGAGCCCATTTGCGGGGCTCGCTGCCTCGAAGGGAGGAGAGAGCCACGATGGCAGATCGCTTCTCGACAGAGCCGCCGCGGATTAGGTTCGGGCGGCCGAAACGAACATCAGGAGGTTCTGAAATGGCAGTTGCGACATTCGACGAAACTCGACTTGAAGCGTTGGCCGCACTGTTCTCTGGACGGCTCCTTCGGCCGGGAGACGAAGGCTACGAGGAGGCACGCAGGGTTCACAACGGCCTGATCGACAAGCGTCCGGCGCTGATCGCCCGCTGCCACGGCACCGCGGACGTCGTCGACGCGGTCGCGCTGGCCCGCGAATCCGGCCTCGAGATCTCGATCCGCGGCGGCGGCCACAGCATCGCGGGTCGCGCGGCGACGGACGGGGGGCTGATGATCGACCTTGCCGAGATGAAGGGGATCCACGTGGATCCTCTGGCGCGAACGATTCGGACTCAGGGAGGCGTGACCTGGGCCGAGTTCAACCGCGAATCGGCTGTTCACGGGCTGGCAACGCCGGGCGGCACCGTCTCGACTACCGGGATCGCAGGGCTCACGCTCGGAGGAGGGATCGGCTGGCTCTCGGGCGTGCATGGGCTCGCGGCCGACAATGTGCTTTCGATCGAGCTCGTCACTGCCGAGGGCGACGTGCTGACCGTCACGGCCGACTCGCACCCCGATCTCTTCTGGGCGCTGCGCGGCGGTGGCGGCAACTTCGGTGTGGCGACATCGTTCGAGTACCGGCTCTATCCGCTGCGCGAGGTGGTCGGAGGGGTGATTGCCTACCCGTTCGACGCCGCGAGGGATGTCCTACGGTTCTATCGCGATACGACACAGTCCTACAGCGACGAACTCGGGATCGTCTGCGGACTCATTCATGCGCCCGACGGCTCAGGGACGAAGCTCGCGGCGTTCGCGATCTGCCACGCGGGATCTCGTGAGCAGGCTGAGCAGGACCTCTCGCCGCTCCGCGCGTTCGGCGAGCCTGTCCTGATGGATGTGGGGCCGATGCCGTACCCGGTCGTAAACACGCTCTTCGACGCCGCGTATCCGAGGGGCGCGCTCAACTACTGGAAGTCGAGCTTCTTGAAGAGCCTCGACGACGAGCTGATTGACCTCACAGTCGAAGCGTTCGCCTCGACGCCGTCGCCCATGACCCTCGTCGCCTTCGAGCATTTCCACGGTGCCGTCACACGCGTCGGCGTGACCGACACGCCGGTCCCACACCGCGAAGTCGGCCACAGCGTCCTCATCACGTCCGTCTGGACGGATCACGGCGAAACGGACGAGAACGTCACCTGGACGCGGGCGGCCTACGAGGCGATGCGCCCGTTCTTCGTCGACCGGCGCTGGCTGAACTACTTCTCCGACGACGACCGGGCGGAGGCAACGCACGCCGCGTACGGCCCGAACTACGACCGTCTCGTCGAGGTCAAGCGGAGGTACGACCGCGAGAACGTCTTCCGACTCAATCAGAACATCGCTCCCTAACCACGACAGCCGACCCCTCGCTCGCGCGCCCAAACGGCCAAATTGTCAGGCGAAACCGTGTCGCGCGTGATCGCGCATGTACTCGGTGACGCTCCTGAACTTCCATCCCGAGGCGCTCCGCAAGTGTGCGGTAGCGTGGACGGCCACGTGACCAGATTCGTCATCGACTGCGGCGTCGTCCTCCACCTGGCGAGTGAGGGTATCGAGGTCCGGGCCGAGCACCAGCTTCTTGCGCCGACGCTCTTGCGCTCCCAGACGCTGTCGGCCCTGCACGAGGCCGTGCACGGGGGCGAGATCCCGCCGGATGTCGCTCTCGACCGGCTTACCCGCATTTGGGCTATGCCGATCCGCCTCCTCGGCGACGCCGTGCTGCGGCGTCGGGCCTGGGACCTCGCCGAACAGCTGGGGTGGGCCGAGACCTACGACGCCGAGTACGTTGCACTCACTCAGCTGCAGGCAGACGCGTTCGTAACCCTGGACGCGGAACTAGCGCGCCGGGTGGAAGGGATCGTCCCCACGGCGACGATCGAGGCGCTGCGAGCGGCCTGAGTCCGATTCTGGAG
>JBOHBD010000327.1:0-2968 GCA_050698195.1 Gaiellaceae bacterium | reverse complement strand
CGCCTCGGTCGTCTGGATCCGGCCGTGCTCGATCAGCGAGCAGGCGAGGTTCGCGTACAGCGCCTTGCGGTGCGACGAGTCACGGCCAAGCTTCTTTCCGGCGCGGTGGTGCCGCACGACGCCTCCGCTACCCCTCGTCGCCTCGCAGCGTCAGACCGTGCGTGGCGAGCGTCTCCTTGACCTCTTCGATCGACTTCTTTCCGAAGTTCGGGATCGCAGCGAGCTCGCCTTCGGTCTTCGTCACCAGATCGCCGATCGTCTCGATTCCGACGCGCTTGAGGCAGTTGTACGAGCGGACCCCGAGCTCGAGCTCCTCGATCGGGAAGTTCTCCATCCCGTGGGAAGTGGGCGCCTCCGCGGCGGTCTCCGCCGCCGACTCGCCGAGGCCCTCGATCCGGTCGAGGTCCGTGAAGATCGCGAGCTGGCGGATGAGAATCTCGGCCGCCTGGGCGATCGCGTCACGCGGATCGATCGAGCCGTCGGTCGTGACGTCGAGGACGAGCTTGTCGTAATCGGTGCGCTGACCGACACGCGCCGCCTCGACCTCGTACGCCACGCGGCGAACGGGGGAGAAGATCGAGTCGATCGGGACCACGCCGATCGTCGTCTCCGGGCCCCGGTTCTGCTCTGCCGGGACGTAGCCGCGGCCTCGGCCGACGGTGAGCGTCATCTCGAGCTTGCCCTTGTCCGAGACGTGCGCGATCTCGAGCTCCGGATTGAGGATCTCGAGGTCGGCGGGAGCCTCGATGTCGGCGGCCGTGACGACACCCGCGCCCTTCTTCGCGATGTAGACCTCGATCTCCGGCGACGCGCCGTGCAGCAGGACGATGAGGTTCTTGAGGTTGAGGATGATGTCGGTGACGTCCTCACGGACGCCCGGGAGCGTCGTGAACTCGTGGGCGACGCCTTCGATCTTCACGGCCGTCACGGCAGCGCCCTCGAGCGACGAGAGCAGCACTCGTCGGAGCGAGTTGCCGAAGGTATGACCGAAGCCGCGGTCGAGCGGCTCGATCAGGAAGACGCCGCGGTGGTCGTCCGCCTCCTCGTGGGCGATCCGCGGAATCTGGAACTCCATCAGGCTGGTTCGTGTAGCCAAGTCGATCCTTTCTGGTCACTCAGGGCGAGGACGCCTCACCCCTACTTCGAGTAGAGCTCGACGATCAGCGATTCCTGGACGGGCACGTCGATCTCGTCGCGCTCGGGAAACCTGAGCACCTGGCCGGCCAGCCCGTCGTGGTCGGCCTGGAGCCACGGCGCGACGGACGCGGTCAGATCCGTGGCGTCGCGCACGAGCTGCTCCACGGGGCTTCCCTGCTTGAGCGAGATCGCGTCGTTCGGCTTGACGCCGTAGCTCGGGATGTTGACCCGGCGGCCATTGACCTGGAAGTGGCCGTGCCGCACGAGTTGGCGCGCCTGCGCGCGCGAGCCGGCGAAGCCGAGCCGGTAGACGACGTTATCGAGACGGGTCTCGAGCATCCGCAGCAGGTTCTCGCCAGGAGCCCCCTGCCGGCGGCTGGCCTTCTCGTAGGTCGTACGGAACTGCTTCTCGAGCAGGCCGTAGTAGCGCCGTGCCTTCTGCTTCTCGCGGAGCTGGAGCAGGTACTCGCTCTGCTTGATGCGGCCACGCCCGTGCTCGCCCGGCGGATAGCTCCGCCGCTCGACGGCGCACTTCTCGGTCAGGCAGCGCTCGCCCTTCAGGAAGAGCTTGAGCCCCTCCCGGCGGCAGAGCCGGCACTTCGGTCCGAGATCCCGGGCCAAGAGCTAGACCCTCCTCCGCTTTCGCTGCCTCACACCGTTGTGCGCCTGGGGCGTGACGTCCTTGACTCCGAGGATCTCGAGGCCGGCGGCCTGGAGCGAGCGGATCGCGGTCTCGCGCCCGGAGCCCGGGCCCTTCACGAACACCTCGACCTTCTGGAGCCCGTGCTCCATCCCCTTGCGAGCGGCGTTGTCGGCGGTCACCTGCGCGGCGAACGGGGTCGACTTGCGCGAGCCCTTGAACCCGGCCGAGCCTGCGGACTCCCAAACGATGACGTTGCCCTCGCGGTCGGTGAGGGTGACGATCGTGTTATTGAACGACGTCTTGATGTGCGCCTGACCGACGGCGATGTTCTTCTTGACCCGGCGTCGTGTGCGACCCCGAGCCGCGGATCTCCGAGGAGGTGCCATTACTTGGGCGGCGCTTTCTTCCCGCGGCCGACCGTCTTCGCCGGGCCCTTCCGCGTCCGGCCGTTCGTCTTCGTTCGCTGCCCGCGCACGGGAAGGCCGCGGCGGTGCCGGATCCCCCGGTAGCTGCCGATCTCGGTGAGCCGCTTGATCGCCTGCGCACGGTTCCGTCGAAGGTCGCCTTCGACCTCGAGGTCGGAGTCGATGAACGAGCGGAGCTTCGTGACCTCGTCGTCCGTCAGGTCCCGAACCTTCTCGTCCGGGTCGAGCTCGAGCGTGCGGCAGATCTTCTGCGCCGTCGAGGGACCGATGCCGTAGATGTAGGTCAACCCGACGACGAGACGCTTCTGGGTGGGGAGGTTGACGCCGGCGATACGTGCCACGTGCCTAGCCCTGCCTCTGCTTGTGCCGTGGGTTCGAGCAGATGACGATCGTGCGCCCATGCCGCTTGATCACGCGGCAGCGGTCGCACATCGGCTTCACGGACGGACGGACTTTCATCGGGCTCTCGCTACTTCAGGCGGAAGGTGATGCGGCCGCGAGTGAGGTCGTACGGAGAGAGCTCGATCTTGACCCTGTCGCCGGGAAGGATGCGGATGTAGTTCTTGCGCATCTTCCCGGAGATCTTGGCGAGCACGCTGTGGCCATCTTCGAGCTGCACGCGGAACATCGTGCTCGGGAGCGCCTCTACCACTTCGCCTTCGACCTCGATCTTCTCTTCCTTGACCGACATTCGGCTGCCAGCCTCACCTCGTCCTGTATAGACGCCTTTCGATCGCTGATGGAAATCGGGTTGGTGTCAGGC
>JBOHBD010000326.1:0-11965 GCA_050698195.1 Gaiellaceae bacterium | reverse complement strand
ACTTCATGGGGAAGGACAACATCGTCTTCCACACCGTGATCTGGCCCGGAACCCTGCTCGGGTACGGCAGTGACGGCGAGTACGGGGCGGGACAGGGGCCGCTCGAGCTCCCAGACAACATCGTCTCGAGCGAGTTCCTCACCATGGAGGGAAAGAAGTTCAGCTCGAGCCGTGGGCTCGAGATCCTGGTGCGCGACTTCCTGAGTCGATACGAGCCGGACGCGCTGCGCTACTTCCTCTCGATCGCGGGTCCCGAGAGCCAGGACACGGACTTCACGTGGTCCGAGTTCGTGCGCCGCAACAACGACGAGCTCGTCGCCACCTGGGGGAATCTCGTCAACCGGACGCTCCAGAGCGCCTACAAGAACTTCGCCTTCGTCCCGGAGCCAGGCGCGCTCGCCACCGAGGACACGGCGCTGCTCGCGGAGATCGAGGGCGGATTCGAGACGGTGGGCTCGCTGATCGAGGCCGCCCGCTTCAAGAACGCGCTCCAGGAGGCGATGCGGCTCGCCGCGCTCGGCAACCAGTATCTCGCCGAGCAGGCGCCCTGGGCACTACTCGACACGGATCGTGAGCGGGCCGCCACCGTCCACTTCGTCGCACTCCGGGCGATCGACAACCTGAAGATCCTCCTGACGCCCTTCCTCCCGTTCTCGTCGCAACGCCTGCACGAGCTGCTCGGCTACGAGGACACGCTCGCGGGACCGCTCGACTTTCGGACCGTCGACGAGGAAGGCGGACGCGAGCATGTCGTGCTCACGGGCGACTACGGAACCTGGTCGGGTCGGTGGGAGCCCAGTGCGCTCCCCGCCGGTCGGAAGCTCCCGGAGCCGCGGCCGCTGTTCGTGAAGCTCGACGCCGAGGCGGTCGTCGCCGCCGAGCTGGCGCGGATGGAAGCCGCCGCGGCCGCGTGACGGACACGCACGCGCACCTCGACGCCTGCGACGAGCCCGCGGGCGCGCTCGTGGAGCGGGCGCGCGCAGCCGGCGTGACGCGGGTCGTCACGATCGGAACGGGCATCGACTCCTGCCGCGCTGCGCTGGCGATCGCCGACGAGAACGAGAACGTCTACGCCGCCCTCGGGATCGACCCGCACCAGGCCGCGAGCCGGGAGGCCGCGAGGCTCGACGAGCTGCGCGACCTGCTCGCGCATCCGAAGGCGGTCGCCGTCGGGGAGACGGGCCTCGACAACGTCAGGCGATTCCCAACTCCGGCGGAGCAGCGCCGGCTCTTCGAGGCTCAGCTCGAGCTGGCCGCCGACCGCGGGCTGCCGGTCGTGGTCCACAGCCGCGACGCCGCCGCCGACACCGCGGCTGTGCTCGACACCTTCGGCGGCACCGTGATCCTCCACTGCTTCTCCTCGCCCGACCTGCTGCCGGCGGCTCTCGACCGGGGCTACTACGTGTCCTTCGCCGGGAACGCCACGTACCGGAAGGCCGACGAGTTGCGGGAGGCGGCGGCTGCGGTGCCGCCCGACCGGATCCTCGTCGAGACCGACAGCCCGTACCTGTCGCCTCAGCCCGTTCGAGGGCGGCGAAACGAGCCGGCGCACCTCCTCCACACGATCTCGGCACTTGCGGAGGCCCGCGGGGAGACGCCGGAGGTGCTCGCCTCGCGCACCCACGCCAACGCCTCGACAGCCTTCGGATTGCCGTGACCGTCACGCCCAAGAAGGCCCTCGGCCAGCATTTCCTCGTCGACCACAACATGCTCGGCGTCATCGGCCGCCTCGCCGAGCTCCGCGCCGAGGACGTGGTGCTCGAGGTCGGTCCCGGGCTCGGTGTTCTCACGCGCTATCTCGCCGATCGCGTCAGGCTCGTTCACGCGATCGAGCTCGACCGAACGCTCGAGGGCTCACTCCAGGGGACGTTGGCGGGGACGGACAACGTTCTCCTCACGTTCGGCGACGCGCTCGCGCTCGATCTTTCGGCGCTCGATCCTCCACCCCGCAAGCTCGTCGCGAACCTGCCGTACTCGATCGCGACGCCTCTGGTCGTCGAGAGCCTCGAGGGCATCCCCGCCCTCGATCGCTGGTGCGTGATGCTGCAGCGAGAGGTGGCGGATCGATTCTTCGCGTCGCCGCGCACCAAGGCATACGGCTCGGTCTCGGTTCTCGTGCAGCTGAAGACGCGCAAGGTCGGGTTCCACCCGGTCCCGCCGAGCGTGTTCCGACCGCGGCCGCGTGTCGAGTCCGCACTCGTGGCCTTCGAGCGGGTCGACGGTCCCGCGTTCGACCTCGTTCGTCCCGTCGTCGACGCCGCGTTCGCTCACCGCCGGAAGACGCTGGCGAACTCGGTCGCGCTCGCCGGAGTCGCGACGCGTGCGGATGCCGAAGCGGCGCTCGACTCGATCGGGAGACGCGCCGGAGCGCGCGCCGAGGAGCTCGAGCCGCACGAGTTCGTCGCGCTCGCCGAAGCGCTCCGATGAGCCGCACGCGCGCGTTCGCCAAGGTGAACCTCGCGCTCGTCGTCGGCCCGCTTCGCTCCGACGGGAAGCACGAGGTCGTCACCGTCCTGCAGGCGATCGAGCTCCACGACGACGTCGAGGTCGAGCTCGCGGAGGAGCTGACCGTCGAAGGGTTCGACGAGGACACGCTCGTGCGGGTTGCGCTCGAAGCGCTCGCCGGCGCGGCCTCCGTCCCGCCGGCGTGGCGTGTTCAGGTCGAGAAGCGCATCCCGATCGCCGTCGGGCTCGGAGGGGGGAGCTCCGACGCGGCTTCGGCGCTCCAGCTCGCGAATGAGCTCCTCGCCGAGCCGCTCGTGCCGGAGGAGCTGCACCGCCTCGCCGCACGACTCGGCGCGGATGTCCCGTTTTTCCTGCGCCGCGGCTCGCAGCTCGGCAGCGGTGACGGCGCGGAGCTGGTGCCCATCGACCTGCCGACCGACTTCGTCCTTCTGCTCGCACTCCCGGCCGGAGAGAGCAAGGAGTCGACCGCGTCCGTCTACCGCCGGTTCGACGAGCGGAACGGACCAGAGGGGTTCGACGAGCGTCGCGACGCGCTGCTCGCAGCGCTGCAAGGCGTAACGCGCCCGACCGACCTCGCGCGGCTGCCGAAGAACGACCTCGCCGCGTCGCCGCTGGCCGGGGAGCTCGAGGAGCTGGGCGCCTTTCGCGCGGACGTCTCCGGGGCGGGCCCCGCTGTCTACGGGCTCTTCGACGCGGCAGAGGATGCCGAGCGTGCGGCCGACGCGCTCGTCGGGGCGGAGCAGACATGGGTCGTCCGACCCGTCCTGGACGGCTGAGCGCGCGTCCGGGGATGGCAAGATGGTCCCGCTCTGGGGCGTAGCCAAGTGGTAAGGCAACGGGTTTTGGTCCCGTGATCCCAGGTTCGAATCCTGGCGCCCCAGCCACGATGTCGACGACGGCGAAGACGAGACTCGGGGCGGTCGTCATGGCCGCGGGCCTCGGCACGCGCATGCGCTCGGACCTGCCGAAGCACCTGCACCCGCTCCTCGGGAGGCGCATGGTCGACTGGGTGCTCCAGGTCGCGCGAGAGCTCGGAGCCGACCCGCTCGTCGTCGTCGCGGCGCCGGCGACGGCCGACGCGTTCGACGGCGTCGAGGTTGCAGTGCAGGAGGAGCCTCGCGGGACGGGCGACGCCGTGCGCAGCGCGCGAAGCACACTCGAGGGTCGCGCGGACGAGGTCCTCGTGCTCTCGGGCGATACGCCGCTCCTCACTCGGGCCGTCCTCGACGACCTGCTCGCGACGCACCGCCGAGAGGACGCATGGGCGACGGTCTTGAGCTTCGAGCCTTCCGATCCCCGGCACTACGGCCGTGTGCTCCGCGACGGAAACCGCGGCCTGACAGCGATCGTCGAGGCGCACGATGCCACGGAAGCGGAGCTCGCGATCCGCGAGGTGAACTCGTCGATCTACGTCTTCCGAGCCGACCGTCTGTGGCCCGTGCTCGACCGCCTGACCTCAGAGAACTCGCAAGACGAGCTGTACCTCACCGACTCGGTCGCCCTCCTCGTTGCGGACGGCGGCCCGGTCGCGGTGCAGAAGGGAGGAGATCCGATGGAGACCGAGGGCGTGAACACGCGCGCGGAGCTCGCGGCTGCCGGCGCGGCGCTGCGCGATCGCATCAACGAGGAGCACATGCTCGCGGGAGTGACGATCGTCGACCCTCAGACGACGTGGATCGAAGCCGAGGTGACGATCGCGCCCGATGCCGTCATCCATCCGTTCACCGTCGTGCAGGGCGCAACGCGTATCGCCGCGGGCGCGCAGGTGGGCCCGCACGCAGTCCTGCTCGACGTGGACGTCGGTGAACGCGCCCTCGTAGGGCCGTTCTGTTACCTTCGCCCCGGCACGGTGCTGGGAGCCGGCGCGAAGGCCGGGACGTTCGTGGAGATGAAGAACGCCACTATCGGTGAAGGAACAAAGGTGCCCCACCTCTCGTACATCGGCGACGCGGAGATCGGCGACGCGTCGAACATCGGAGCCGGCTCGATCACCGCCAACTTCCCGCACCAGCCGGGACAGCCGAAGGGGAAGACGACGATCGGGCGCAACGTCAGGGTCGGAGTGGACACTGTGTTCGACGCACCCGTCGAGGTCGGAGACTACGCATGGACTGGAGCCGGATCGGTGATTACCGAGGACGTGCCGCCGAACGCACTGGCGATCGCGCGCGCGCGGCAGGTGACCAAGGAAGGGCGCGGTGGAAACCGAGACGATTGAAAAGACGCTGCCAGGGCTCGACGCGAGTCGTGCGCTGCCCGAGGTGAGTACCGGACACGCCATTCCGTTGACCCCGCAGAAGCGGCTGATGGTGTTCGCGGGCCGCTCGCACGGGGAGCTGGCTCAGAGGATCGCCGAGAGGCTCGACCTCGAGCTCGGTGAGATCGAGTTGAAGACGTTCGCGAACGGCGAGACCTACTGCCGCTACGGCGAGTCGATCCGAGGGGCCGACGTCTTCATCCTGCAGACCGGCTGCGAGCCGGTCGACCGCAACCTCATGGAGCTTCTGTTCATGATCCAGGCGGCGAGGCTGGCGTCGGCGAAACGGATCACCGCGGTCATGCCGCTCTTCCCGTACGCACGCCAGGACCGGAAGGCGAAGCCGCGCGAGCCCATCTCGGCACGACTCGTCGCGGACATGCTCCAGCTCGCGGGAGCCGATCGGGTCCTGACGATGGATCTGCATGCCGGCCAGATCCAGGGGTTCTTCACGATCCCGGTCGACCACATGACGGCACTGCCGCTCTTCGCCCGCCACTTTCGCGATCTCGGGCTCACGGGCGCGGGTGTCGTGTCGGTCTCTCCCGACGCGGGCCGGGCGCGGCTCGCGGTGCGGTTCGCGGAGATGGTCGACGCAGAGTTCGCGATCATGCACAAGACGCGGCCGGCGCACGAGGAGGTCTCCGTCACGGAGATCGCGGGGCGCGTCCGCGACAAGGTGGCGATCGTCGGCGACGACGTGATCATGACCGGGGGGACGTTGCTCGCGAACGTCGCGGCGCTGAAGGAGCACGGCGTGAACGACGTCTGGGTCTTCGCCACCCACGGCCTCTTCTGCAACGGCGCGCTTGGTCGATTCGCCGACAGCGACATCACGGGGATCCTCGTGACGGACACCGTGCCGATCGATCCGCGCGACCGTCCGGACAATCTCACCGTGCTCACGGTGTCCGGGCTCCTCGCCGAGACGATCATGAACGTGTTCGCCGACGACTCCGTCTCGGCGATCTTCGGCGGCGAGAACCAGCTGTTCTAGGCTCTCGACCCCGCGGCAGCGACCGGCGCGTCGCTACAATCCGCCGCCGTGTCCGGTGACCGGATCAAGCTCCAGGTTCGCGAGCGCGACGAGCGCGGCTCACGCGTCACGCGCCGCTTGCGCGCGGACGGGCTCGTGCCGGGCGTGCTCTACGGAAATGGCGAGTCGCGCGCGATCGCGGTCCCGGAACGTGAGCTTCGCGCCGCGATGACCGGCGCTTCGGGGCTCCACGCCATCCTGGACGTCGTCCTCGAGGGCCAGAAGACGGTGCATCCGTCGATCCTCGCCGACTATCAGCAGGATCCGGTTCGCGGCACGATCTCGCACATCGACCTGCGCGAGGTGCGGCTCGACCAGGCGATTCAGGCCTCGGTCGTCGTCCACCTCGTCGGTGAGGCCGAAGGCGCCAAGGCCGGCGGTGTCGTCTCGCTCGTCTCGCGCGAGCTGCAGGTCGAGGCGCTCCCGATGGCGATCCCCGAGCACATCGACGTCGACGTCAGCGCGATGGACATCGGCGACGTGCTCCGGCTCGAGGACATCTCGGCGCCCGAGGGAGTGACGTTCCTCGACGACCCGCACGAGACCGTGATCGTGAGCGTCACGATGTCGCGGGCGTTCGCGGAGCTCGAGGAGGCGGAGGCAGCGGCAGCGGCGGAGGCCGAGGCCGAGGCCGCCGCCGAGGCAGGGGAGGAAGTCGAGGAAGGCGCGCCGGAGGCGGAGGAGGCCGAAGGCGACGGGGCTCCCGAAGACGACGAGGAGTAGCTCGTGCGTCTCTTCCGTCGAGGCGAGTCGGCCTCGACGCTCGACCTGCTCGTCGCGGGTCTCGGGAACCCGGGCCGGGAGCACGAGCGCGATCGCCACAACGCGGGCTGGATGGTCGTGGACGAGCTCGCCCGGCGCCACTCGGGCTCGTTCCGGTCGAAGTTCAGCGGCCGACTTGCCGAGGTGCGAATCGGGCAGGCACGTGTCGCCCTGCTCGAGCCCGAGACGTACATGAACGAGTCCGGACGCGCGATCTCGGCTGCGGCCCGGTTCTTCAAGACCGAGCCCGAGAACGTCCTCGTCGTCCACGACGACGTCGACCTCGAGGTCGGCCGCCTGCAGGCACGGCTCGGTGGCGGTCTCGCCGGCCACAACGGACTTCGCTCGATCGCGAAGGCGCTCGGAACCCCCGAGTTTCTGCGGCTGAGGATCGGGGTGGGACGCCCCGCGCGGGGCGATCCGCGCCCTGTCGCCGACTACGTGCTCTCGCCTTTTGCGCCCGAGGACGACGTCGACGGGATCGTCGCCCGGTCGGCGGATGCGGTCGAGTCGGTGCTCGCCGAGGGCTTGGCCGCGGCGCAACAGCGCTTCAACTGACGCGGCTTCGGCACGAAGCGGTCACCCCACACGTGGCTGGTTGGTCGCTAGCGTTCGTGTTGGGACACGGGAGTGCCCCTGGGGGTGGTTGTGCGACGCCGTTTAAGGGTCGGCGGATCCCCGCGGACGCCCGTCGGCTCTTTCACACCGGGCGCTCGGCGCGGCTCGCTGACGGCTCCGGAGGCTCCGGTCGACCCGGCTACGATGCGCCCGCGGGACGCGGTTCCCGCCAGACGCATGGACCCGGTGCTCTCACCCCTCCACGGACTCGTCGTCGAGCTCGCCGAGAGCGAGCCGTTCCGCGGCTACGTGGACGACTTCCCCGCCGCGGCCCGCGTGTCCGAGCCCGCGCTTCCGCTCGTGCTCGCCGCGCTTCAGCAGACGCTCGCGCGGCCGCTCCTCTGCCTGCTGCCGGAGGACGAGCAGGCGCGCGACGCCGCCGAGGCTGTCGCGTGGTACGTCGATCCAGTGACCGTCGCGCTGCTGCCGAGCCGAGGCGTCGGGATCGGATCGGGTCTCGAGCCGCCGGCGCACCTCGTGGGAGAGCGGGCCCGTGCGCTTGCCGTGCTCGCGGCCGGCGGGCTCGTGTGCGCTTCCGCGCGAGCGCTCGCGGAAGGCCTTCCTCCGCCAGAGGCGCGACCCGACCCCATTCGGGTAGCGGTCGGGGACGAGATCGGGCTCGACCGGCTCGTGGAGAGGCTCGCACTGGCGGGCTACGAGCGGGCGGAGCGCGCAGACGAGCGCGGGCAGATCGCGGTGCGGGGCGGCCTCGTGGACATCTTCCCGAGCACCGGACGCGAGCCCCTGCGCGTGGAGCTCTTCGGCGACGAGATCGAGCAGATCCGGGCTTTCTCGCCGTTCACGCAGCGTGCGCTCCACCCGGTGGCCGAGGCGGTCGTCTACCCCGCGGCCGAACGCCGCCGGGACCTCGCCGAGCCCGACCTCGACGAGCCGGTGGCTCCGGGCGACCTCGTCCCTCCGGCCGACCGGCCGCCCGATCTCGTGTGGCAGCCGGCCGACAGCATGCGCGTGTGGGAGGAGGAAGGGATCCCACCGCTGCGACTCGAGACCGCCGCCGAGCTCGACCCGTTCCCGCGCGCCCAGTCGCACTCGTTCGAGGCGCAGCGCCCGGCGATCGCAGCTCGGGGGCTCGCCGAGGCGGAGACGGAGCTGGCAGGGATGCTCCGGCAGGGCCGGCGGGTGGTCGTCGCCTTCCCTCACCGAGGCGAAGCGCTCCGGACGGAGCGGCTGCTCCGGAAGGTCGATGCCGAGGTCGTCGACGACGTGAGGGTCCTCCCACCCGATCCCGCGGTGCGTTTCGTCGTCAGCCCCGCCCGCCGCGGCTTCGTGTGGCGCGATCTCGGGCTTGCCCTGCTCCCCGACGTCCAGGTCTTCCGCAAGCGGCCGCCGCGCCCGGACGCGAGGCTCGGGCGAGCGCTCCAGTCGTTCGCCGACCTGCGCACGGGGGACTACGTCGTCCACGAGGACCACGGCGTCGGGCGCCTTCTCGGATTCGAGACGAAGGAGGTCGCCGGGGTCACGCGCGACTACCTCTTCCTCGCATTCCGCGGAGAAGACCGCCTGTACGTCCCGCACGAGCAGCTCCCGAAGGTCAGCCGCTACATCGGCGCGGACGCCGCGGTGCCGGGGCTCTCGAAGCTCGGCGGCAAGGCCTGGCAGAACCTGAAGAGCCGTGCCCGCGCATCGGTGCGCGAGCTCGCGGGCGAGCTCCTCGCGCTCTACGCCGGACGACAGCAGGCCCCGGGCTTCGCGTTCGATCTCAGTCAGGACTGGCTCGAGCGGCTCGAGGCGTCCTTCCCCTACCGGGAGACCGACGACCAGCTCCAGGCGATCGAGGCCGTCAAGGAGGATCTCGAGACGCCGCGTCCGATGGATCGCCTCGTCTGCGGCGACGTCGGCTTCGGCAAGACCGAGGTCGCCGTGCGCGCGGCCTTCGCCGCCGCGCTGAACGGGAAGCAGACGCTCGTCCTCTGCCCGACGACGATCCTCGCCGAGCAGCACTGGAACACCTTCCGCGAGCGCTACCGCGACTTCCCGATACGGGTGGAGATGGTGTCCCGTTTCCGGACGCGTGCCGACCAGGCCCGGATCCTCGACGAGTTCCGCGAGGGGAAGGTCGAGGTTCTGATCGGGACGCACCGGCTCCTCTCGCGCGACGTCATACCGAAGGAGCTGGGCCTCGTCATCCTCGACGAGGAACAGCGCTTCGGGGTGGCGCAGAAGGAGCTCCTCCGCTCGCTGCGGCTCGAGGTCGACGTCCTCGCCCTGTCGGCGACTCCGATCCCGCGCACCCTGCACATGTCTCTCTCGGGGCTGCGGGACATCTCGATCATCGAGACGCCGCCCGCCGGGCGACGCCCGATCCGGACGACGGTCGGGGAGTACGACGACGAGCTCGTCAAGACGGCGCTCGAGCGGGAGCACGCGCGCGGCGGTCAGGCGTTCTACCTGCACAACCGCGTCGAGTCGATCGACGACGCGGCGACGAGGCTCGAGCAGCTCGCTCCGGGCCTGCGCTTCCTCGTCGCGCACGGTCAGATGGCCGAGCGGGAGCTCGAGGAGCGGATGCAT
Source organism: Gaiellaceae bacterium (assembly GCA_050698195.1). Taxonomy (GTDB): domain Bacteria; phylum Actinomycetota; class Thermoleophilia; order Gaiellales; family Gaiellaceae; genus GMQP-bins7. Next base: position 2,294 of record JBOHBD010000326.1, on the reverse strand, counting down.
TCGTTCCTCGCGGGGGACGCCGACGTGCTCGTCTCGACGACCATCATCGAGTCCGGGATCGACATCCCGCAGGCGAACACCCTCGTCGTCGAGCGGGCGGACGCGCTCGGGCTCGCGCAGCTGTACCAGATCCGGGGCCGAGTAGGCCGGTCGGACGTCCTTGCCTACGCCTACCTCTTCTATCCCGAGGCGTCCGAGCTCACGCCCGAGGCCCGGGCGCGGCTGGCGACGCTCGCCGACCACACCGAGCTCGGGGCCGGATTCCAGATCGCGATGCGGGATCTGGAGATCCGCGGCGCAGGCGATCTGCTCGGACCGGAGCAGTCGGGCCACGTCGCCGCGCTCGGCTTCGAGCTCTACGTCGAGATGCTGAACGAGGCGGTGGCGGAGCTCTCGGGCGAGCGGCGGATCGCCGTGCGGCCGATTCGCGTCGACGCCCGCGTGGACGCGTACGTCCCAGCGTCGTACGTGGCTGCCGAGGCGCTCAAGATCGATCTCCACCGCCGCATTGCGCTGGTCGAGGGCGAGGACGAGCTGCGAGAGCTCGTCGCGTTCACCGAGGATCGGTACGGACCTGTACCCGAGCCCGTCGAGAACCTGTTCGCGATCCAGGAGGCGAAGCTGAAGCTCGCCCGCCTCGGCGCCGACTACCTCGTCTACCGGGGAGGACGGGCGACGGTCGGCCCGCTGACCCTCGGCTCGGTCGAGCTGCAGCTGCTCCGGGCGGCGGCGCCGACCGCCATCTACTCGACGCAGAAGCGCGAGGTCTCGCTCCGAGTCGAGACGCTCGAGGCGGCGCTGGAGCTGCCCGATGCTATAGTCGAAGCTCGTCTGGCCGCCTGAACCGCGGCCTTTTTTCGTGGCTCGACCAACGCGGGTCTCAGTGCCCGTCTCGAGCAGATCACAACGTCTGCCTAACACCGCCTCGGCTATAACCAACCGGCCCGCATGAAGCTCGCACGCATCGCCTTCGCCGCCCTGGTCGCGACCGCCGCCGTCGTAGCGTCGGCCTGCGGTGGCGGCAGCGAGATTCCCAAGGGAGCGGTCGCCGTCGTCGACGGGACCGAGATCTCGCGCACCGAGCTCGACTCCCTCGTCGAGCAGCAGAAGAAGTCCTACGAGGCGCAGAAGCAGGAGTTCCCCAAGGTCGGGACTCCCGAGTATCAGAACGTCCAGTCGCAGACGCTCGCGTTTCTCGTGCAGCGCGAGGAGTTCGAGCAGCAGGCGGACGATCTCGGCGTCGAGATCACCGAGAAGGACGTCGACGCGGCGCTGCAGGAGTTCGTGAAAAGCCGCTTCCAGGGCAGCCAGGAGGAGTTCGAGAAGGCGCTCGAGGCGCAGGGCTACACGAAGGAGGACTTCCGCGAGACGATTCGCACCTCCGTCCTCTCGCAGAAGCTGTTCGACGCGGTGACGAAGGACGTGAAGGTCTCGAACGGCGAGATCGTCAGCTACTACAACCAGAACCGGTCGCAGTACGGCACGCCCGAGTCGCGCGACGTCCGCCACATTCTCATCTCGGAGAAGAAGGGGTCGAGCGAGGAGGTCGACTTCACCAAGAGCAAGGCCGAGGCCGACCGCATCTACGCCGAGCTGCAGGGCGGCGCGGACTTCACGACGCTCGCGAAGGAGAACTCCGACGACCCCGGCTCGAAGGACTCCGGCGGGAAGCTCACGATCACCCGCGGCCAGACGGTGGCCGAGTTCGACAAGACGTCCTTCGAGCTCGAGCAGGGGGTCGTCTCTCGCCCGGTCAAGACCACCTACGGCTACCACCTGATCGAAGCGCTCTCGCCCGTGCGGAAGGCCGAGGTTACGCCTCTCACGAAGGTACGGGCGTCGATCCGCGCAACGCTGCTGCAGGAGAAGCGCACGACGACGATGACCGAGTGGGTCGAGAACCTCCGGAAGGAGTACGAGGGCAAGGTCAGCTACGCGGTCGGCTTCGAGCCACCCGAGCTGCCGCCCGCGACGACCGAGTCCGAGACGGAGTAGGTTCTCCCTCGATCGAAGATGAACTCCCCGCTCGCCGAGGCGCTCCTCGACCTCCAGGAGTTGACCCGGCGGCTTCGCCGGGAGTGTCCCTGGGATCGGGAGCAGACCGCGCAGACGATCGTGCCGCACACGGTCGAGGAGGCATACGAGGTCGCGGACGCTGCGCTCTCGGGAGCAGACGCCGAGCTGCACGGCGAGCTCGGCGATCTCCTCTTCCAGGTCTACTTCCTCTCGCTGCTGCTCGAGGAGCAAGGCGCGGGAGACCTCGAGAGCGTCGCGCGAGAGGTCCACGCGAAGCT